>DAOVHJ010000232.1 GCA_030671945.1 Candidatus Heimdallarchaeota archaeon | reverse complement strand
CTTAGATTTGCTTTTTTCCATTTTAGAACATCTTCAGGATTCTCCTTCGAATCTTCTACTTTTTTGCTGAAGTATCTTAGATTGTAAATTGGTTTATTTTCATCTTGATGACTCACACTGGTTTCCTCTACACTATTCGTGTGTGCTTCTGTTTTTCCTCTACCAAATTTTCTATATAAACACATAAAAATAACTTAGACAATTAATTTAGAAGTAGACTGTTCGAGGATGCAATAATGGAAAAATCAATGTTCAAACCAATTCTAATTCGTTTTAGTATTTTGATGTCTGTATCTTTAGTATTGATTATAAGTAGTGTACTTATAGCATATTTTCCTCCCTCAAAAGTTGATTATGATAATGAGAGTTTCAATTTTCGATTAAATCCCACGTATAATGAAACACAATTCAACATTGTATTCGATCAACATAGTCATACAAAATACTCAGACGGTGTTTTAACAGTAGAACAAAACATCCTGTGGCATCTTGCCCATGGTTTTAATGCAATGGCATTAACAGATCACAATACTATGAAAGGTATGGATGAATACGATACTTTGGTTACAAAATACAGCGGTCAGATTGTTTTACTTAATGGGATGGAATGGACAACAAGTCGTATTCATTTAAATTTGCTTGGGATTACAGAATTAGTGCCAATTCCAACCAATAATCCAAGTGATGCACAAATACAAACCGCGATAGATGCAACACATGCTCAAGGAGGAATTGTAGTCGTGGATCACATTCCTTGGAGTTTGCCAAGAATGCCAGATCATCCAACTCGAGCTCAATTGCTTGATTGGGGTGTAGACTACATTGAAATGGTAAATGAATGGATTTACGATACAGATTCAGAATCCTGGTGTAATGACACAGGTGGTTTTGGACAAATAACTGGAACAGATATGCATCGTCCTATGGATGTTTGGGGGTGGACTCTAATGAATGCTAATAATTTCACCGCTGAAGGAGTCATGGAACAACTACTGATTAGAAATACTACTATTCTTTACGATTCAGTAGGGCAAAGAGATCAATCAGAAGCATCACCTAGTGGTAGATATAAGATTATGAAACCCTTCATTTCGTTAGGCAATCATTTCATTCCGACAGATAGTTTTGTGGATTGGCAAGCTTTTGGAATAGCAATTTCATACATTGTTGTTTGTTTCATTGTTGTAGAAACATCAGTTATTGGTATTAGGAAAATCCGAGAACGAAGAAATAAAGTATAATTTTGGAATATCGGAAAGTATTTCAGAAAAGAAATCAAAAAAAACATATGAATAAAAAGAATGACTTCACAGTAAGTGCACCAGGAAGAGTTTTTCTATTTGGTGAGCACAGCGACTACTTAGGTTTAGAAGTCATTTCTGCGGCATTAGATAAACGAATTAATTTTGATGTAACACTTAGAGAAGATTCACAAATAATTGTGAATTATTTAGATCTTCATAAAAGAGATAATTTTAGTTTTGATGAGGAAATAACCTACAGTCACGAACGTGATTACTTGAGAAGTGCTTTCAATGTTCTTGCAAGAAAAAACATTATTCCATTAACAGGGGCTGAAATTACTGTTTCAGGAGATATCCCTATTGCTGCTGGCTTGTCTAGTTCATCAGCTTTAGCTGTTGCTAGTGTTATGACTATAACAGAATTAGCAAAGAAGTCATTGAAAAAGAAAGAGATAGCAGACTGTGCATTTGAAGCAGAGGTAATAGAATTCGGTGAAAGCGGAGGAATGATGGATCACATGGCATCCATTTATGGAGGAATTATTCATGTTGATTTTGGGGATCAGATAGTAATAACTCCTTTACCATCTAACATTACTGGATTTGTCATTGGTGATTCACTTGAGAAGAAAGAAGACACAGTTGGGGATCTTCGAATGATTAGGAATAATGTAGAAAAGGGGTATAATACACTAAAGAAAAAAATATCTGATTTCTCGCATAGGAAAACATCAATTCAAACTGTATTGGAACATAGTAATAGTTTGCCTGATATATGCAGACAAATGACTGAAACAACAATTCGTAATAGAG
Organism: Candidatus Heimdallarchaeota archaeon; assembly: GCA_030671945.1. Classification (GTDB taxonomy): domain Archaea; phylum Asgardarchaeota; class Heimdallarchaeia; order JABLTI01; family JABLTI01; genus JABLTI01. The sequence continues at coordinate 2,773 of DAOVHJ010000232.1, read as the reverse complement.
ATTTAACTCGAAGAGCCTTGAAAATTCTCAGAAATGAAAATCCCAATCCAGAAACGATAGGGAAAATGCTTGATGAAATTCATGAATTAATGCGTGATGGATTAATGAGATCAACTGAGAAAATTGAAAAAATGATTCAAGTAGCAAAGGACGCTGGTGCTTTAGGCGGGAAAATAAATGGAAGTGGTGGAGGAGGAACAATGCTAGCCTATGCTCCTGGAAAGGAAAAGGAAATTGCGAAAGCACTTGAGAAAGCCGGTGGAGAACCTTATATTATTAAGATAAGCGAGGGAGCAAAACTAACTTACTAAGTAACTATTTCTTTTAAGTAAGACTCGTTATTTAATACTGTGAATTTATTTGGTGTATCCTTTTGAAGAAAGAACGAACTGAAATTGAGAACTCAGCAGAACAAGAAAAGCAAGGATTATCTCCTATTCTTTATAGAATTCTATCAATCCAAAAAGATAAAGAAAATCCTTCACTGCAAAAGATGAGTCAAAATATCATTTCTACTGAATTCTTCTCTGAGTTTAAATTAATCAAAGATATTCCCGTTTGGAATCAAATGAGAGAAAATGCTTTCAAAATTGTAGAAGAGGAGTTTCTACAAACAATAATTCAAAAAGGATTAACGAAAGAAACTCACAAACAGATAATTCAAAATAACCATGATGATTACATTCGATTTTTTCAAAGGAAAATTCGTTATTTAATTTCAGATCTAGCTAATGATGAAAGATTTGAAGAACATTTTATAAAATTCAATGAAGAGTTGAAAGAAGAAATTCTCCTAAATATAAAATCTGAAGAAAAGAACATACTTGATTCTCAGAAATTATCTGATTTCTTAGTAACAATAAATAATCACCTTTCACTTTCTTTTGTCAAGTTTTTCTCAAGAAAAGCAGCAGTCTTTCTAACTTCTAAAGAACCATATCGTCAGAAGATTTTGGATTATTTTAATGAATTCTTTCAATATCTAATTGTATTTTAGTACAAATAATTTTTATGTTATATGACTTCCTTTTGAATAGCAAGGAAGTATGTTGCTTTGACCAAAGTTTTTCATGAATCAGATGGCAAATTAGAGAACTTGATAGGAAAAACAATTAGCATAATTGGTTATGGAAATCAAGGACGAGCTCAAGCTCTCAACATGCGTGATTCTGGTTTGAATGTTATTATTGGAAATAAAGATGATGAGTATAAGAAACGAGCTAAAAAGGATGGTTTTCAGACACACACAATAACTGATGCTGTGAAAAAATCAGATATCATCTTTCTTTTAATTCCTGATGAGATTATACCTGAAGTTTTTAGTAAAGAGATTGAACCATTTACTAGAGAGAATCAATCTATTGTATTCGCAAGTGGGTACAATATCGCTTTTGATCTAATCAAAATACCAACTACATTAAATGTGATTTTACTTGCTCCTAGGATGATTGGTGTTGGTGTGAGAGAAAACTATCTGACAGGAGAAGGATTCTTCAGTTTTATTACTGTACATCATGATGTTACTGGTGAATCTTGGGAAATTCTCCTAGCATTGAGTAAGGGCATAGGTACTTTGAAGAAAGGAGCTGTAGAGGTCACTTGCAAACAAGAAGCTGTTCTGGATTTATTCAATGAACAAGCTTTTGGTCCAGCATTTGGACGAGTATTGCTCAGTTCCATTTATACACTTATCGATCAAGGATATCCTCCTGAAGCGGTTCTAATTGAAATGTATCTCTCAGGAGAAATGGCTTATACATATGAAAAAATGGCTCGGATAGGTTTGGTCAAGCAAACGAATTTTCATTCACATACTTCTCAGTATGGAGCCATGAGCAGAGGAGTCAAATACCTGAATCTACCATTAAAGAAAACCATGAAAAGTATTCTGAAAAATATAGAAAGTGGAGGATTTGCTCGAGAGTGGATGAAGAAAAGCTCGAAATTAAAATTCAAGGCAATAAAATTCTTTGCGATGAAGACTAAAATTAACTCTATTGAACAAAAAGTAAGAAAGAGTCTTGAGTTGCCAGCAATAAGTTTTGATGAAGCTTATTATCAGTTAAACGAAGAAGTTCTCAAGGAATTGGAATCAGTAAAAGATGAGCTCAAAGAATTTGAAGAGTACTTCAAGGATTACTAAAAAAATTTGTTTAGGAAAAGATGAGAATGTATGGATGCAATGAGGATGATATAGTTCATTATAATTGTACACGAGCAGTAAAACCAATCAGCATTGATGGTAATCTAGACAAGTTTCCTTGGAATAAAGTTGAGAAATCAAGGTCATTTGTAGATCTGGTTACAGGTAAACTTGCACCTATGAATACTCAAATTGCATCTCTTTGGGATGAAAAGAATTTGTATATTGCTTTCTGGATAGAAGAACCTTATGTTCAAGCAAAATTAACAGAAAGAGACTCATTGATTTATCATGAGAATGATGTGGAAGTATTCATTGCTGGTGAAGATTGCTATTATGAATTTCAAATAAATGCTCTTGGAACTATCTATGAGGTTTTCTATATTTGGCAAGATGCTTTCAAGAAAGGCAGTAGATTTGATTCCAAAGAATTCGATTTAGTAACTAGAAAAGTAGATGTCCTGGGTGGATTCCAAGATGTTTTGAGATTTAGAAAACATCCTCAAGGAGCAAGATGGGCTTTCATGGATTGGGATTATCCCAGTTTGAAATCTGCGGTGAATGTTCAAGGAACAATAAATGATGATTCTGATATTGATGTAGGTTGGACCGTAGAATTAGCTTTTCCAT
>DAOVHJ010000319.1 GCA_030671945.1 Candidatus Heimdallarchaeota archaeon | reverse complement strand
AGGAAAGAGTTCAGTTAGCAGAGAGATTTATCTTCCAAAAGGCAAGTGGTATGATTATTGGTCAAAAGAATTACTTGAGGGTGGAAAAACTATACAAAGAGAAGTGGATATCGATCAATTGCCACTTTTCGTTAAAGCTGGAAGTATCATGCCTTTTGGACCAATAGTTCAGAATGTAGAAAAAGCAGTTGATTATCCTCTATTCTTTGAGATTTTTCCAGATGAGGAAATGTTTGGTAATGTCTATTTAGATGATGGTTCAACTAAAGCTTTTGAGCTAGGCGATTATTCTTTCCTTTCACTTCATGGTGTTGATAATGGAAAGAGTATTTCAATTGATGTGTCTAAGCAAGGAAATCGAGACGATTTACCATCAACCAATAATTCGATACATTTTGGAATTTACGATAACCGAATCCCCAAAATGGTATTAGTTAATGATAAAAAACTCAAAAGCAACTATGAATCTCAAGACAACTACTGGGAAGCGAATGTCAAAAAAGGAATACTATTGGTAGTTATCAAAAATACTGAATTTCCTATGAATATTGAGATTACCTACTAAGTCTCTGAATCATCTTCACTTAATCCAGGGAAATAATACTTTGTTCCTGAAGAATAACTAGCATCTTTTATTGCACTACCTGCTTTCACAAATTTCTCTAATTCATCTGATGCTTTCTCTAGAGGCCAATTTGTTTCCATGATGACTTCTTCCAAAGTGAGATACCCTTTTGCTTCCGCCATTTTCAGGATAATATTTGCTTCACTTTCAGATGGACTTAACTGAATCCAATATAATCCTTCATGATCTTGCTTCAAAATGAGTAGGCCATTTTCATCAAGAATTTCAACGGCTTTGATTATATCTTTTAAATCAGCTTTTACTCGAGGATATTCTCTATTTAAGATTGCATTTATTGCTCTAATCGCTATTGGTGTATCATGTGATTCTAATTCGTAAGACATTGCTATTTTCAAAATGAAATTTCCAAGTTGATCATAATATTTGCTTTTACCAATGAATTTTGGTTTGTCAAGCTTTAGAATGCCTTTCAAAGCTCCAGCTTGTTCAGCAATGGCCATTTCTTTATTATATCTCTCTAACAAAATTGCTGCAACATCTTCAGAGGATTGAATATTAGTTTTCGCATAATCTTTTTGCGCCAATAATTCATCTATCGTTTGTATATGCTCTAATACTTTTTTTGCTAGGTCTTTTATCTCATCAACCTCTCCTAAAACAAGTAACGAATCTAGTTCCTTGAGTTCCTCCTTTAGATCCCAACTACGACTGAAAATAATGAAATTAAAGAGCAAGCTATTATTAGCTATTAATTTCTGTGTTTTCTCAGGGGTTCCAGGTCTTATCCTTAGGTCTTGAGTTCTAGCTCTATCAATGAGAGATTCCACCCGGGTTCTTATCTGTGGAATTATACGTGCTGCTTCTGCTATTGATTTGCTTGATGCTTCTGAATTAATCACAATTTTCCGATTTTCAAAGAGAAGTAAAGTACATGCTTGATTTAATTTCCCCTCATAGATCTTCAACTTGTGCAAATCCTTGGGAGTATCAATCAAATTTTGTAAAGCGGAAAGCTTGTCTTCACTCATAATATCAACCTAGTGATTAAGTCCTATGTATGTTTTTCTTATTTTGAATCTTAAAAACATATGGTAATTTGCCTTTTTTCTCAAAAAAAATGCAAAAAGATAATTGGAATTTTTATTCAATAATTTTTAATAATAGTTATTGAGTATATGATTTGTTAAATAATTGAGGATAAACAGATGATAGAAATTCAAAGAATTATTGACAATAAAACAGCTAAGAGTAAGAAATCTATCGTCGGTTGGCTTATCGCACTCGGTGTTGGCAGTATAATTGCTATGTTTGTTTTTGGTAGTGCCGGAAGTGCTATGGGAATAATTTTTGGTGCTCTGGTTTTTGTAGGAATCGCAGTCGGTGTCTATTTTATTTTGAGACGAATTGATGATTTGCCAGAAGCATTGACTTAAGAATGAATATTTTCCTTTAAATTTCAAAGGATTGCCATTTATTTAGATGTTTAGCTATTTAATTAAATGTAATAAATGTTTAAATCAATATAGAATTAGTTGAAATGATTAATCAATTGGTTAAGCAAACAATTGAATGATTCATAATCAGTTAGAAGAATACCTTTATATTTTTAGAAAACTAATGTTACTTAGCGTGCATAATGCCATTTGGCACGCCATTTTGAATATTGACTATCTCCTGTTTCGACGCGGGTCGGTTCTACTCGAATCGGTCCCGCGTTTTTGATTTCGAAGGAAATTTTTCTTTCGAATTTACTTATGATTCTTTTTGGAATACTCTAAAATAGTAAAAAAACTAAGATAGGTTGTGTAATTTGCTTACAGACAAATTGCATACATGGTGAAACAAATTTGATCGATGTTGAGATAAAAGCTAAATGTGAAGATCATGCTCGAATTAGGAATATACTGAAGAAAAAAGGAGCACTCTTTGGTGGAGAAGATCATCAAATCGATGTTTATTTTAAAAGCCCAACTGGCAGATTGAAAATTCGTAAGAGCACAATTGAAAGTGTTTTAGTGTATTACATTCGAGATAATATTAAGGGAATCAAACCAAGTGAGTATTATCTTTACAAAGCTCCAGAACCTGAAAAGCTGGAGGAACTTCTCAAAATTGCTCTTGGTGTATTAATAACTGTAAAGAAGAAACGAGAAGTTTACTTTATTGATAATGTGAAATTTAATATCGATGATGTAAAAGGTTTAGGAAAATTTGTAGAAATAGAAGCTATAACAACTAATCCTGATGAAATTGAACATATGGATGAAATTATTCGATCTTACATTAAATTATTTGATATTAAAGAAATTGATATTCAAAGTCATTCGTATAGCGATTTATTACTTGAGAAGAAAAAAGGGAAAAGCTAACCCCCCAATTACTTGAGGGGGCAGCTTACTCTTTCCCCTGGATGGATAGATGTTTATTCCTTTTCCTCTGCGAGGGCAAGCTTATCAGCAACTAGCTTTTGCTGGCACACAGGACAAGTCCCTTTTACTTTCACCCACTCTAGCAAGTGCTCTTTATGTGCGACATTCTGTCAGTGATAACATTCCAGAGGTTCTGAACCAAAACTAATCGGTAGTTTACAAACAGAACATAGAACTGTATCAATTCCACAATTT
>DAOVHJ010000306.1 GCA_030671945.1 Candidatus Heimdallarchaeota archaeon | reverse complement strand
GTAATCTTTCTCAAGAATAACAATGAAGAGAGTAGATGATTTATAATGAGTGCAGTAATAATCTATGTTCGAAACATAACCTGTTATATAGTTTACATTTTTTTGTAAATAACTCAACCCGGGATGACTAAATGTGCCCCCCTCAAGACTAGCGACCACGTCTACATCAGGTAAATTTCCAATGTATTGAAAAGCAAGACAATGTTGATTACTAGGTTGAAAAGACTTTAATGAAAAACTCATGACCCCAGAATAAATAACTGTTAGAATTATAAAAAATGAGTATATTCCTTTTCGTAAATTTGCTTTACGAATAAATTTTGGGTATCTAGTAAATCCTTTTGCTGCTAATAAGACTAGTAAAGACATAACGGGTAATATGAATCGATATTCTTTGTGTTTAATAAGTGTAAAAATAAGAAGATAAAACACCACAATAGAACCAAGATATAGAGTTTTCTTATCCAATTGCAAAGCTATTATTATGAAGAGAAGGAAAATTATGAAATACTCTAAATAAGAATCCACAAGTAATGCTGCATAAGTTCCAAAGGGATCTATACCATGAGTTACTGCTCCACCTGAGAAAATATTATAGTCAAGAAAAGTAATGGCTGAATGCAAAAATGACCCCCAAGTAGCTAAATCAATTAAGCCTTGAACAATAACAAAGAGAATAATTGATCCAGTAAAGAAAGCGAGCTCCTTCCATTTCTTATGGACAATAATCCAAATAAACAAAGGTAAACCAATTGCTGCAACTGGAAACTTAAACATGAAAGCCAAACCAACAGAAATACCAGCAAAAAAGCTCTGAATTGTTTTTTTCGTAAAGAACTTTCTCCTATTTTTTTCCGTATTCTTCTGTTCTTTTTGAATGCAACAGTAAACCAGATATGCTGCTAAAAAGAAGAAATTCATAGCGATGCTATCTGTCATAGTTCTGGTTGACCAAAAAATGAAATCAAACCAAATTGCTACAAAACCAGATGCAACAATACCAACAAATTTACCATATAGTTTCTTTCCAAAATAGTATGCGACGACTACTGTTATCATTGACATTAAACCTGAAAACAATCTAACACCAATTAATATTGTTTCAATATTTGATGCACCAAAGAAGATCATAATTTTGAAAATCACAACTACAATGTAAGGATACAGCCAAGAGCGCGCACCATCTATAAACTCCCAAGGAAGTTTCCCAAAACCAAAAACCTCATTGTATGCTACTTCTATTGACTGATAATGTTCATCAGGATGAATATACCCTTTACTGAAAATGGCAGCTAAAATTCTAATTACTAAAGCGGCAAACCAGATGAGTATAATGATCCAATTTCGTCTGAGAAACTCTTTGAGTTTTTCAGATCGCCTCATCCCAATAAACAATCCATCTGACAAAGTGAATTACCTTGTTTGTTTAGTAATATTAAATACTCAATGTTTTTTGAGATTTTTGCTTTCACGTCAGTATGAAATATGTTATAGATAGTAATGATTAAAAGGATGATTCTAATTCAGTTAAAACTTATTTAGTTTAACTGTCATTAATAGCTAAATAAAATTTCAAAATAATTCAGGAAGGCTTCCTAATGAAAGACAAAAATGATTCATTATCAGCATGTGCGATAAGAGTTCCAAAAAGTGGAACTTTGAAAATGTCTACAATGGCAAAGGAATTAGAAGCACAAGGGAAAAAAATCATCCATTTAGGTATTGGACAACCTAATTTTAACACCCCTAAAGAAATCATAGAAGCAGCACATCAAGCAATGCTAGCAGGAAAAACAGGCTATACCGATTCAAAAGGAATTTTGCCTTTACGAAAGAGAATAGCTGAAATCCATACAAAAGAAACTGGAGTAGAAATAAATCCCAATGAAAATATTATAGTGACACCAGGAGCAAAAGCTTCACTTTTTGCGGGATTAGTCTCATTGTTAGATCCAGAAGATAATATGATTGTTGTCTCTCCATACTGGCCAAGCTACGAAGGGATAACACATTTCATTGGAGCAACCACTAAATCAGTACCAGCTCATTACGGTGATTTTGGTTTCCCATTTGAACAAATAAAGGAAGCCATTGATAAAAAATCTAGAGTGTTACTGATTAATTCACCGAGTAATCCAACTGGGGCAATATATAATTTAGATTCTCTGAAATTTATTTGTGATATTTCTCGTGACCATAATTTACACATAATAACAGACGAAATTTACAAGAAAATCGTGTATTCAGGGGAATTCCATCAATATTTATCAGTTTCACGATCACTCGAAAAAACTCTTGTGATTGATGGATTAAGTAAATCACACGCTATGACTGGGTGGAGAATTGGGTATAGTATAGGAAATAAAGAGTTAATTTCTGCAATGAATAAGATTCAACAAAACGTCAGTACTTGTGTGAATACTCCCACACAATATGCTGCAATAAAGGCGTTAGAATCAGATGAACCAACACAGAAAATGGTTGCAGAATATAAGGAACGCAGAGATAAAGCTCTTGAATTGATTGATCAATGTGAATACCTTTCCTGTAATAAACCAGAAGGAGCATTTTATTTATTCGCCAAATATGTTGGTCCTATTGATTCTGAAGAATTAGCTGTCAGAATCTTGCATGAAAAAGGTGTTTGTATTACAGCTGGAGCTGTTTTTGGTGTTACTGAGAATTACCTAAGGATTTCACTTGCCAGTGATTTAGCAAGTATCATAGAAGGAATAAAAAGAATCAATGATTTATTGGCAAATCTCTAAGAGAAAACGGGGATATTTTTATCGAATATCCCTTTTGATAATTTTTTCTTCAATTTCAATACTGATAGATTTTTGGACTACAGAATCAATTCTCTTCTTTCCAGAATTTTGTGGAGACACTTTCATTCGTTTAAAATGATTTAATACTAATTCTCGAGCTTCTTCTCGAGAGATTTTAACTCCATTAATATTAAGAAGCCCATAAAGAACTGTTTCCCCTACAGACACTTCATCATTCACTATATTCAAACATCTTTGATACATCGAAAGTATCTGTGCTTCAAGAATTTTTCTCGCATTATCTCTATCTTGCGAACGAATACCTCTTTTCAAAGCAGCATCTAACATATCAATTATATCTTTCTCTGGAATCCCTAGATCTAGTTCAGTAGGTGCATCTGGAACTTCTAATTCATGGGGATCCGCTTTCATTTTTCCACTAATATAGTTTAAAACAAATTGATTTAGATAATCTAAGATGACTGCTTCTTGCATTTCCATTTCCGTTGGTTTACTGCCTTTAATCTTAAAACGTCCAAGAGCTCTCTGTAATCTTAGTTTGTCACTTTTAAAATAAGTTGTAATATATTCAAAGTGTCTTGGGATCTTGCTCAGAAATTCCTGAGTTAAATTACTATAATCAATCAACATCGCTAAAATTTCTCGTCCAACGATTAACGGTTGTTCATTTAAGCGCGCTTCTTTC
>DAOVHJ010000295.1 GCA_030671945.1 Candidatus Heimdallarchaeota archaeon | reverse complement strand
TCAATGACATTTTGTTTGAAAAGTTCTGCATGACCGCAATCTGCTTCTTTTATTATCTGATTTAATGCCAAGTATTGAATTAAAGATTTAACAAATGTCTCAACGAATAATTTTGGATATTGATATCTTAACTGCAAAGCTTTACTTATGTATTGATAATTTGATGAATCCAGAGATTTACCGATCTCGTATAATTTTTGTGCTTCTAAAATCGAGATTTCTTGCATGAGTTTAAATTGTTCATGAGGTTGGATTCTAAAAAGAGATAAGCTTACCTTATCATTTCTCATTAAATTTGCAATATAACGTTCAGGTATTTGTGGGTCTAAACTAGCTGCTCGCGTTTTTTTATTGTCTGGCACACCTAATAAATTGACAATGTGGTTAGAATATAATAAATTGTTAACGAGTAATATAATCTCATGTTCTTTTTCAACTGATAAAATTCCAATTATAATGTCTTCGCCTATTTTACCGGTCTCAGTAACGCCTACACTGAGATTACAGTCGATATTTTCGCTCATAATTTGTCTTCCCTCTCCTGTAATCTGGTAAATTATTACATATAGAATTATAATATACATTCGTTCCTATGCTTATTAGTTATTCTCTAAAACCCACATATTACATATGAAAAAAAGATACAAGAAAGAATTTAGTCAAGTCAAGATTAATGGGGAGAATTTTGACTCGCTAAATACTGGATCATATTTTTTTCTTGAATTTTTCGAGTTTATCTGAGAGATTTAACATTGATTCTTTTAATTCAAAAGCTTGTTTTGCATTTATTAAATCAGATCTGGTCCTGTTTACAAGATTTCTGGCAGCATCCAATTTCGATCTTAAAGGTCCAACCAACATTTTTGTGTAGTCAATTGTCATTAATTCCGAGTATAAATAATTCATATACTCAAATGCTCGTTTGGCGTTTTCAAAGTCATTTGTTCTTAAGGAATCCATCATAAATCGTCTTAGTTCCCCAATCGCATCACTCGCGGCGAGCATGTAACTTGTGAATGATATCTGGCAGTCCTCAACTGAGGGAATTTCATCATAGCGGATCATGGAACTGATAAAAATCGCTTCTCCAAGCTCTTGGGCAGCATCATTTAAGCCTCGCCAACACTCAAGCGAATTTGATCCCTTCACCATTGTGAGTACCTCTTTGAGCATTTTTTTAGCTAGAGCAATTTTTTCATCAGCAATATCAAATTCCTTTCGATGAACTGATTTAATTGCTTCACTACAAACCCTAATGATCCTTCTTTGTTGTTGAAGGACGGAATCTCTTATTTTATCCTCTTCTTCAAGCATCAACTTGATTTTTTGCATGGATTGCTCAAATTTTTTCGTTTTCAAAATCGACCAACTCTATATTGTTAGTTATTTTACTTATTATAAATTCATCTCAAATTTTTGTATTTAAAAGAAAACTTCTGTGAGAAACTGCAAAGAGCAGAATACTTTCAGTAACCTCTGAGAAAAATCATTCCTTTTAAACGAACAGAGAAAGAGGGGTTTGGAAATACTTTCACCAATCACTCTCAACTTTTTATATAACCTTTTGATAATATACTAATCAAGGAGCACAGAAACATGCAGACGAAGAAAAAGATCATTCAGAAAATAAAAATCGAAACAGTTCAAGCTAGAGTCAGACTCGACTTGTCTCCTTGTCCTGGTTGCGAAGGTTCGCTGAATTTTTATTTGGATTGCCCATTTGGTGACGGGAATATAGTCAATCCAGAAATATGTGCAGAAAAATGCAATGTGCAATGCGAGGCTTTGATTTTTTGTGAACAATGCGATTATGAGGAATTTGTAGAACTATTTCCTAGATCAGGATTACCCCTTAGAAAGGGATTAAAAGAAAAAGATGCTGTCTAAAATATTACAGAAAAGTATAGGGATTCATTTATTTTTCTATTTTCTTTGAGCTAATCTTCAGGAATATCCGGGATGATAAGATTCTCATCGAAGTCTTCATCATAGTCGGGAATGTACTTGTCTCCAGGTGGGAGTAGTTCTGGTCTTTTAGCTAAAATTCTTTCAATTTTTTGAGCTATGAACACTAAGGTTATAGCTTGTGAAACATATGCTTCCCCTTCAAGTACAGCCATCACTAAAGCATTTTGGCCGGCGCTTACCGCTACTATGTGCTTGTCACCTGGTACATTTATTTGGATGTCTCTTACCCCTTTAAATTGCAAAAGATCAGACACATATTCAGATATATGAATTATACCAGATGCTGCTGCACTTAATGCTTCCTTCAAATCTTCCGAATCATCTGGAGCGAATGTTTGTATAGGTATTCCAGAACGAGATGCTACTACAATAGTATTCACACCTGTTGATTGTGAAAAATCAGAAAGGATAGTTTCTATGTCTTCCATTTTACATCCAACCTATAGGTAGCTCTTTTAGGTTATTTATTTTACTGTTTACTGTTTTATAGCATTTTCTAGTGACTTATATCTTTCTCTTTTTCTTAGTTTTTTGCTGTTTTTCTTTTAAATACAAAAGTAATTTTTTCGGATTATTTGTTATAATCCCATTAATACCCAGTTTTGTTAGTTTCCAAGCTTTTCTCTCACTATCAACCGTCCAAGCCCGAATAGCTAATCTATAGTATCGAGCTTCGGAAAATAATCTTCTGTTAACAATTGTATGCTTGGGGTGGATTCCATCACATTGTGTTTTTGAAATAAGAGCTTGCAAATTAAATCGAATTGTTTGATATAGAAATGCAGTTGGGATTTCACTGTTTAGTTCTTTTATTTTCTGAATTACAGAAATATCAAATGAGGATATCACATATTTTCGAGTTATTTTTAGCTTGTCCAGTAACTCAATAAGTTGTTTTTCAAATCCTTGTTCCTTGATTTCTATATTAAGCCATTTTTGATTTCTGAACTTTTTCAAAACATCCTCTAGAAGTGGAATTTTTTCTCCTTTTCCAAAATCAAATTCCAGCAATTCTTGATAAGTTTTTTTTCTTACTAATCCAATTCCATTTGAGGTTCTGTTAATTAGTGAATCATGTATTATTACCATTTGATTATCTGCTGTTAATCTAACATCAAATTCAATGCCATCAGCTCCATCTTCAAAAGCCTGTTGAAATGCTTTCATTGTGTTTTCAGGTTCTATAGAGGATGCTCCTCTGTGTCCAAAAATCATTGGTAATTTCATTGTCAACCACTTTACGAAATTGATTAATACAATTATTGAACTTCGTATTACTTAGTTAAATATATTACACATAATGGAAAGATACAAATATATTTCCTCGTTATTCAAAGTGATTCGTTATGGATATTAGATTAATACTCAAATCGACCATGGATGCAGTTCTTAGAGAACTTAAAGCATTATTCTATGAAAATGGTATGAGACGACTAGACCTTGGTAAATTTGGCGATATTTTCTATGACGAATTCAAAGAGTATCACACAGATGGTGGAAAAAGGATAAGACCCTTTTTGGTTAAAACTGCTTTTGATGCTGTAGGTGGAGACCACAAGGAAGGAAATATTGTTAGAGCATCACTTTCCATTGAACTACTTCATAATGGTTCCTTATTACATGATGATGTTATTGATAAAGATGATACTAGGAGAGGGAAACCAGCATTTCATGTTAAATTCAGAGAGCTTCATTCTGAGAAGAAAAATGAGACTTTCGAAAAAGCACAGGATTTTGGTGAAGCTATGTCAATCTT
>DAOVHJ010000065.1 GCA_030671945.1 Candidatus Heimdallarchaeota archaeon | reverse complement strand
TCCTTCACAATTTCAGCAAAATTATCTGGTTGAATCTTTAATTCTTTTGCAATGTTTTTACACAGAAGTGGCATAAGCATAGGAGTTCCTTGTTCACCTTGGAATTTTACTGGTCCATCTGATTCTGTAAGAAGTCTGCGTTGATCAACTACATCTAGAACTTTTCGATGTTTTCTGCTACGAATAAAATTAGGATTAATAGAAAAATATCCTCCTAAATCTATTAGCTTCTTTAGTGTTTTTTCCGGTCCAGAATACCAATGACAACAAAAATTTACATTCAGATTTGAGGTTGACAACATCTCATATAATTCATCTTCTGCACCTGTTAAATGCAACATTAGTGATTTCTTGTTATTATTAGCTATTTCGATAAATTGTTTTAAGACCCGATTTTGTTGTTCCCACCGTTCTTTTTCTTTTATGTGATAATGATCTAATCCTACTTCTCCAATAAAAGCAACTTCTGGATCTTTAGCTAGCCCCTGAAATATCATTAATTCTTGTTCACTGAATTTGTGGGCTCCCCACGGGTGACGTCCAATACCTGCTTGAATTATACTTGAATATTTCTTTGCTATCTCAAGATTTCGTTGAGATTCTCTTAAATTAGTAGCTACAGCACCAATTCTTTCCACGTTATATTCATTCCAATCAAGCAAAAGATCATCTATTCGTTTGAAAAAATACTTGTCAGAAATATGTATATGACAGTCAATATAGGTCATTTTCATTACAACCGCTACTGCTCTTACAAATATGTAGGCGATAATTAATCATCTATCTTTTTAAGTAATGAATTTATTGTTTTCTTCTTGAGGAAGTTTTTCATTGTCAGAGAAAGATGAATTGCCTGTTGTTATAGTTGCAGATCAATCTATTGAGGAACTCTCAGAAGATTCTGCTGGAATCACCTCTAAATCAAGGTCTGCATTCACTTGGCAAGTCATCACCATGTTAATTATAGTTATTCTTGCGTGGTCTACTCCAAATGTAATAGGAGAATATCTAACAAATAACAGTGGACTCACTCCTATACAAATAAGTGCAATAAGATACTTGCCTGCTGCTTTAACCTTAGTATTGGTTTGTCTTGCAACAAAAAGAGGAAAACAACTTATAATCGATCTAAAAGAAAAACACATTCATCTGATAATCGCTTCTCTAATTTTAGCATCATTTGTGTTATTTCAAATGTATTCAGTTAAATTTACAACTGCTTCTGCTTCTTCTTTTCTCTTGAATGTGAATCCGGTACTTACTTTTGTCTTATCAATAATAATTTTGAAAGAACGACATAAATGGTGGGGAGCTATTGGAGTCTTAATTTCTTTTGTAGGAGTTTTTTTCATAGCAATTGATGTTAGAGAGCTATCAACAATTTTTTCCAGTGAAACCTCTCTAGGAAACCTATTGGGATTCATGTCAGGGGTTGCATGGGCTGCTTATACTGTTTATCTTAAGAAGTTTCTAAAAGAAAGAGATCCAATTACAACAACAACCTGGACATTGAGTATCAGTGCGATAATTCTTCTTGTAGTAATGCTTGCTGCTGACAGAAGTTTCACATCAGCAACAAAATATTATCATATTCTTACCCTGGTTTTCATGGGAGTTGTACCAACCGCCATTGCCTTTACTCTCTGGTTTGAGATTATAAGAAGAATACCTGTCCAAAAAGCCAGCGTATTTCAATTCTTGATACCAATAATTGCTACTTTATTTGCTCTAGCAATGAAAGAGTATCCTGATTGGTTTTTTGCTCTTGGTGGGGTTTTAATTATCGGCGGATTATATATTACACAAAAATCCTAAAAACCGCCAAGAATAGGCGGTTTCTATTTTCTCTGAATTCACAGGTCGATAATTAGTGACTCGAGATCTCGAGGATAATAGGTCAACATTTCTGAACCATCTTCAGTTATGAGTACAGTATCTGAATGCCTAAAACCAGCGAAATTATGAATGTAGATTCCCGGTTCAACTGTAAAGACCATTCCCGGTTTCATGACGACTTTAGAACCAATATCTAAAAATGGTCGTTCATGTCCTTCCATACCAATTGCATGCCCAGTATGGTGTTCTACTAGATCCCAAACACCTTCATCTTTGAAGACTTTACGAGCTGCTCTGTCAACATCTGCATTCTTAACATTTGGACCAAATGCATTTAGCGCTGCATCTTGAGCTTTATACATTATGTTAAAGTATTTCACCTGTTTTTCAGATGGTTCACCCATGAACATAGTGCGTTCAAGTTCGCTTCGATATCCACTAACATTAGAACCTGCTCCTGTGACCAATGTATCTCCTGCTTTGAAGTAATTATTTCCAGTAGTTGCATGAGGAATAGCTGATCCAGCCCCGATTTGTCCTCTATAACCAGCTGAAGCGCATATTGCCCCACTTAAAGGTTTGAAGGATGGACCCAAAGTTTTCAACATCACTCGAGATGCTTCAGCATTAACTCCATTAACAACTTCAATTTCAGAAGCACCAACATAGGTGTACTCTTGTAATAATTGATGGGCAAGGTTACCCCACTTACAGCTTTCCTTTATTAGAGCTATTTCTTCTTCATCCTTGATGACTCGCATATCCATTATCAATTCATTTAGAATTGTAATTTTCGCTTTTGGAACTATCTCTGCTAATTTTGGTCCCAAATAGCCCCAATAATTTGGAGCTCCAGGAGAATCTGCAGCTATTTCTTTATCTCCTAATCCACGTTCCATTAATCCTTTCGCAAAATGTTTCATCGGATGTATTTCATCTGGGTACTCAAAATAGCTAAAAACATCAGGAACTAACGGAACTGTATCTTTTACTTGGTTAACTTCTAATTCAGGCACAAATAATCCCAAATCTCCATCTGTTGGTAAAACCAAAGCAATGGGTCTTTCAGTTGGGATATGATGAAATCCTGTTAAGTAAAATATACTTCTTGTATTAAAGAAAATCATTCCCTTCAAATTCTTTGCTTGTAAAACAGATCTTATTTTTTCAATCCTTTTTACTTGCATTTTTTCAGAAATCTTCACTAAAACCAAATCATTTCACCTTAGATTCTTTTAAATTGTTATATTCTAGTTAGCAAAAAAAGATTTCTAAGAAATTACTTCAATTCACATCCACTGCAGATGAGATTCTTCTGATTGATTCGTTGATAAAATCTGGGTCTTGAATTATCATTTGTTTTGCTTCTTGTTTACAAATACTAATGCATCGTCCACAAGCTCGGCAAATATCTTCATTGATTTCTGCTTTCCCTTCATGTAATTCGATAGCGTTTACGAAACAAATGCCTTGTGTACAATCTCCGCATCCAATACATTTGTCGTCTATCTTTACATTTAAACCAGGCATTTTTGTGAAATTACGACTTATCTTAATATTTAGATCTGGAAGCATTTTCCATAAGCAACAGCATTCGCAGCAATTACAAACGGTTAATAATTTGTGACCTGGTTTCACATCTAGCCATTGCTTATCCAATTTATTTCTCCCAATTAGTTGTATCAATCCTGCTTCTTGGCAACGTTTTATGTGTTCTTTGGCTTCATCCTTAGTAGCTAGTTTTCCGTATGATGAATTAATTTGTAAAACGGCTTCCCCCATAAATAAACAGCCAAGTTTACTTGAGTAGTCTTCACACTGAGTTGATTCCCGACATAAGCAGAAATTCATAACAAAAAGATGTTCAGCTTCCTCAATGAATTTATCAATAATCTGAGTTGGAATAATAATATCCTCTTGTTGTGGAATTGTTTTACCAATTTGGATGCTCTTAGTAGTTGATGTTTCAATAGCTTCTTTGTTTGGGAGATAAAAAATCATATCATCTTTGAAGAGTAAAGAATCGATAATCTGTTTAAACCCAGGAACTCGTGTAAGCTTCGCGAGTAGGAATCTACTGGCGAAAGACTTCTTTAGTAATTCAATAAACCAGCGAGGTCGAGTCATTATAATCTCTATTATGTTAATATTATTTCTTTATGATTTTTTCTCCTTTATTGTAGATTTATCATGTAAGGAAAATTTAGATTTACTTCTTGAGGATACAAAACTAATTCAAAATAATATGTATCTTATTAGCTGGTGCGGTTCTGAATCATGTGCAGAAGCAATAGAGCAGAAAACAAAGTTTACAATACTTGGCTATGACTATCAATTAAAACATAAGAAGAAGAAGAAATGCCTGTGCTGTTCTTCTCTCGGATATATTTCAGTTTTAGCAAAAAGACACTAAAAAAATTGCCAATAAATTCCGATGCATTTAAAGCTAGAGTAATTTTTACTCTGTTTTATTTTTTTTAAAAATAGAAAGAAAATAGTTTTGCATTACTAAATGAGCACTAATGAATGCAAATCTATTATTCGGATGTATTATTTTTAGACATTCTTTTGAATGTTTTAGATGTAAAAGCTCCAGTAGATTTTGCAGCTTTTATTATGGAGTCTTCTAGTAGATCATAGATTAGATACCAGAGTGCTGCCATAATCATGGGTATGAAATTCACGAACCATGAAACAATTATAATGGTATTTGGATGATATTGACCTGAGAAGAAATATCCAGTATTATCATATGAGCTTGTAAAGATAGTTCTAAGTGTGCCTGTAATTCTGAAATTCACCTCTCCAGTTATAGTTCCCATTTGCATACCAACAATGAAACCTGCTGCGAGATTAAATACCATCATTTTCAGAACACTAATACTTCTGTCCTTCTTTTCCTTGAAGACTCGCTTAGTTACAAAAGCACCAATGAGACATGCTAGTATTATTGGTAACAAAGCAATTAGGAAGTAGAAAGCACCAGTAGTAGTCATTATACCTGTAACTGGATCAACATCAAAACCTAGGAATGGCACAAAGTGGTGGAAATATTGGAAATTTAATAAGTAATTAAAATCACCAAGTGGTTGGGGAAAACCTGATCCCGGTAAAATGAGCAATAGTAATCCAAGGACATAAATCACCAGTGGAGCGAAAAGCCATGCGCCAGAAGTTAAAGCATTGGCGAAATCGATTTTTTGCAAACCATAATCTGGATCTAGGTAAGCTGGAAGCTCCAATAAAATGTCTGGAGGTGGAGCTTCAGTTCTTCCAGAATTTAATCCAAAACTAATGAATAATTGTGTAAAATAAGTTGGTGCACTAAAAATAGCTTCACCTGTAAAACCGAGTCTAGCTATATTAAGTACAATCATCATAAAGATTGATGCCAGATAAAAGCAAAGAAGCCAGAGACCAGTCGGTCCAATATAATCTAGTAATCGCTTCGTTGGAAATTTACTAGCTTCTTTCCAAGATGAAGCAATCCGGCTCTCAGCAGGTTCTGCTGATTCTTTTTCAATTTTCTCATTTATAGTGCTCATAGATTCGTTTTATGTTTTAATACTTTTAACATTTTCTCTTAACTCGAAATTTAACGAGCTTTATAAATGAAGTAATATGTGCTAGTTTACCTTAAATATGGGTGATTACTCTTTTTTCTTATCAAGTTACCAGCAAATCAGTCTAAATGAATGATTTAAAAATCTTCATCACATCAGTTTTCAGAGAGTTAAATCTCATTGAGAAGAGAAAAGTAAAATAATAGTTTATAATACTAAAATTGGGATTAAGATGACAACCGATCCATCATTTCAAATGCCCATTCTCAATATTGAAGAAGTTTACAAAATTTATCAAAGTGAGAAAACTGAGACTGCGGCTTTAAGAGGAGTTTCTTTAACAGTTTATCCTGGAGAGAAAGTAGCATTAATTGGTCCTTCAGGTGCTGGAAAAACTACCCTTGTAAATATTTCTGCTGGATTATTACCACCTACTTCTGGTAAAATCTTTTGGTCTGGTATTTCTCGAGATATCTCCAGATTATCTGGTGAACAAATAGTTCGAGAACGCAGAAGATTTGCTGGACTTGTTTTTCAAGAAACAAAGTTAATTTCACATCTTAATGTTAGTCAAAATGTGAAGCTTGGTGGTCATCTCGCTGGAATGGAAAAAGAGGAAATCGATGAGAGAACTTCCATGCTTATTGAATTAGTTGGTCTAGGTGACAGAGCCAGACATAAACCTAACATGTTGTCTGGTGGAGAACGTCAGCGTGTTGCTCTTGCAGCAGCATTAGTTACTAATCCTCAACTAATTATTGCTGATGAAGTCACTGCCTCCTTGGATCCCTTAACTGGTGAGCAGATTCTGGATGTCTTAGATGATATTAATCGTGAATTAGGAGTTGCATTACTAATTGCTACTCATGCACAACAAGTTGCTTCTCGTGCTGAAAGAATCATCGAAATTAAGGATGGTGTCATCCTAGCAACACATGGGAGTAGTATTCGTCTCAGAAACCTCGCTGAAACAAGACGATTAGCTGTAGATAATCAGAATAGAATTTCACTTCCAGAAGATATTATGAAACTTCTGGGTAATCCAAGAAGTTTTAGAGCTAGACTCCAAGGACAACAAATCCTCCTAAGTATTCCTGAAGATGAGTTGTATGAAGTAGAGAAAGTACTTACTTGCTCAGTGTGTGGAGAATTAGTTGACAAAGGGTCCCAAGTCTGTAAAAACTGTGGTATGGTTATCACTTAATTGATTTTTTCCTTCATTTTATTCTCGGGAAAAATTTAAAATGATGTTATTCAACTAGAAGTAATGTATAAATACTATTGTTTGGTAGATTTATGAGAACTTTGATATGTATCCAATCAGATAGTATATTCAAGATAATTTAAGGACAAAATCCAAGTCTAAATTTGGAGTTGAAAAAAAAGAATGTCTGATACACAAGCTGTAGATACAGAAGAAATTTCCCCAGAAAGAGTTACCAAAGTTGGCACTAATATTGGCCAATGGTTTAGAGGTATAGCTGGTAATAGAGTCCTTGTTTACAGTTTTAGAAGAATTCTCACAATTATCCCATTGTTTATTGGGATTTCAATTATTACTTTTGCTTTAATGTATATGATTGGTGATCCTCTTGCTTATCTTATTCAACAAAACCCCCATATCAGACCTGAAGATATTGATCGGTTACGAGAGGCTTTAGGATTAGGTCAACCACCAACGCAACAATATCTAATATGGCTGGCGGGATTTGCGAGATTAGATCTTGGTTTAACTTTCTTTAGTAGAGAACCAGTTTTGACAGAAATTGGTAAATACCTCACTGAAACACTAAAACTTCAATCAACACAATTTCTTATATCTCTAGTTATTTCAATAGTTTTAGGAGTTCTTGCAGCAAGATTCCAAAACAGTTGGGTGGATTCAGGTGTAAGCGCTTTAGCATTATTGGGTTTATCAATGCCAATTTTTGTATTCGGTAACTTGCTAATCTTCATATTTGCCGGAAGAGGATTAGATTGGTTCCCCGCAGGAAAGGCTCATAGTACAAATGTATTACCGACGGATTGGAGTGCATTATGGTCTGGTAATATAGGTCAATTCTTTGGATCGTTCTTCACGTATATGGGAGACACGATTTGGTACATGATATTACCAGTAGCTACTCTCGTTTTTGCTAGCTTAGCACTTTTTACAAGACTTGTAAGAGGTTCTATGTTGGAAATCCTCAGACAAGACTACATCCTTTCTGCACGAGCAAACGGTTTGTCCGAACGTGCAGTTCTGATAAGCCATGGTTTGCGGAATGCTCTTCTGCCTGTAGTAACATACATCGGTTTATTCATAGGAGCAGTTCTAGCTGGTGCGCCAATTACTGAAACGGTCTTTTCCTATCCAGGATTAGGGCAAAAATTTGTAGAATATGTACTAAGACTTGATCATCCTTTGATTATGGGAATTAGTATGATAATCACGTTAATGATACTTGTTGCAAACCTGCTGACGGATATTGCTTATGTTTGGGTAGATCCGCGGATTGAACTCTGATAAACGGAGGAAAAAATATGGCTACAGTAACTGATAAAGATGCTAAAAAGAAAAAAACAGCAGCTGATTTAATACGAGTCGGTGATGAAGCTCCAGTTGAAAAATCACCCTCACATTGGACACTTGTTTGGAGAAGATTTCAGAAGAACAAATTAGCAACATACGGATTCTTTGTTATAATGGTTGTAACAATAATTGCTATACTTGCTCCTGTAATATCTCCCAATTATCCAACCTCCTTAGATCCACTATTTGATAAATATGGTGGTGGAGGTGCTGATGAACGACCGAGTCTAAAATACCCTGTTGGTACTGATACACTTGGAAGAGATTTACTAGCAAGAGTCGTATGGGGTACCAAAATTAGCTTAATTGTTGGAATCGTTGCATCACTCGTATCAACTTTGATAGGAGTTTTACTTGGTTTATTAGCAGGCTATTATCGTGGACTGACAGAAGAAATTATCATGCGTCTTACTGATATGTTCTTGGCAGTGCCTTTCTTACTCATAGCTATAGTTGCTGTGTCCTTCCTTAGATCAGGAAGAATAGAATTCCTTCAGAATATAAATCACTCAACAATTATGATCTCAGTACTTGGTCTTTTTGGTTGGGCTGGGTTAGCTCGTTTGGTTTCAGCTGAAGTGAGACGAGTAATGACTCTGGAATATGTTCAAGCAGCAGTTTGTCTTGGAGCAAGTGATTGGCGTATAATTACTAAACACATATTACCAAATATCCTCGCCCCAATTATTGTTATTACAACTCTAAACATGAGCGGCAATATTCTTGCAGAAGCTGGTCTAACCTTCCTTGGCTTTGGTGATCCCTCAACAGTGTCATGGGGAAGAATTGTCAATGATGGAGTATTAAATCTGCAGAATAATCCCGAACAAGTATTCGTTGCAGGCTTTGGAATTTTCTTCCTGGTACTGGCGTTTAACATTGTTGGCGATGCTTTACGAGATGCTATGGATCCAAGACTCAGAGAATAAACTGAATGTTTACATTTAGGAATGAATTGGTTCGATACCAATTCAATTTCTTTCATTTTCTTTTCAATTTTTAATAAAGAATAACAAAAGAATTTTGAGTATGCAACAAAAAAAGAAAATCTAAAAAATGATTTGTAAAGTCCTTAAAACCTTAACAAATCATCAACAAATTAAACACTAAGCTTTCTGATTGATCTTATCTTTTTGTGAACCCATAACTTGTTCAGCCAACTCACTAATTTCAACATCTTCCCAGAAATGACAAGCAACAAATCTACCAGTTTCTTTTTCCTCCATAACAGGTATATCTTTTGAACACTTATCCTTAGCATATTTACATCGAGGATGGAATCTACAACCTTTTGGTGGATTAATGAGTTGTGGAACACTTCCTGGAATTGTAGCTAGTCTACCTTTTTCAACATCTAATGAGGGAATACTTTCAAGTAAAGCAATAGTGTACGGATGCATTGGCATTGTAAAGATATTATAAGTTGAAGCAACTTCAGCTACACGACCTCCATAAAAGATGTGTACTCTATCTGTAAGTTCAGCAACAACTCCAAGATTGTGAGTAATTAGCATTAATGCAAGATTATATTGTTCCTTCATATCTTTAATAATCTCTAATACTTGTGCTTGAATAGTTACATCTAATGCAGTGGTTGGTTCATCTGCAATTAATAAAGAAGGTCTAAGGGCTAATGCTCTTGCAATCAAAATTCTTTGTCTCATACCACCACTGAATTTGTGGGGATATTCATCAATACGATCAGCTGCATCTGAAAGACCTACTGCTGCTAAAGATTCAATAGCTAATTCTCTTGCTTCAATTTCAGAAACGTCCCTGTGCATTGCAATTACTTCGATCATCTGATCGGAGATTTTTAGTACAGGATTTAAAGAAGTCATTGGATCTTGAAAAATCATAGCGATTTCTTTTCCACGAACTTGTCGCATTTCCGAATCTGACAATTGAATGAGATCCTGTCCTTTGTAT
>DAOVHJ010000105.1 GCA_030671945.1 Candidatus Heimdallarchaeota archaeon | reverse complement strand
TGAAGGACAAAACATTGTTGTCGATTCAGATTTCAGACTAGCAGCTATTGTAGAAGGTTATGGAAACCTAGGAGCTACCTTTGAAATGGGGAATGCGAGTTGGCTGACGACGATACTCTTGGCAAATGAAACGAACAGAACAAACCTAGTGGCTAACACCTCTCCTTGGGAAATCTATCCAGAAATAGATTATATTTTCATAAGTCAAATCATGTATAAAGATGGATATATTGTAGGTTGGGCAGTATATGGTGGAGAAAATGATGACTTCATCAAAAAGTATCCAGACATAAGTCAACTAATTCCATTAAACCCTTATGTTCATCGTATCTACGATAATGGATTTTCAGTATTATTCCTACCTTTCAATTCCCCATAAAAAGAAAAAATTATTTCAAAGATTTTGAAAGTCTTACTCCTTTTATAATGTCAATAAGGAGTGCTATGAGCATGAAGCCAAAACCAGCACAAGGAATTGCTATTATCGAAATGGGAGAGAATCCAAGTATTCCCCCTGCAATTAACCCTCCAATTAAATCTAAATATCCTAGAATTGTTAAGATACCAACAATATGGAATTTCTTGATATATTTGTGCCATAACCGCCAGTGATAGGATTTAAACAAATGCCAGCTTGTATCAGTGATAAAGGGACCATACTTCAATTTCGATTGTTCTTCACCATAATACGCAGGAATCAAGACATTTTGCATTTTTACATCAGCAACATTTGCTTTAATCATAATATCATTTTCAAAAGCATATCCTTTGTACAAGGAATCAAGATCCATTTTTCTTAGAAAAGCAGCTGATAACCCCACATATCCATTCTGAGGATCCTTTATAGCCCAATAACCTGAAACTTTTTTGTTGAGAAAAGAAAGTATGAGATTACCAAATAATCTAAATTTGCTCATACTTTTCCAGTATCCAGGTTTCAAACGATTCCCTTTCGTGAAATCTGTTTTCCCTTCTACGATTGGTGTAAGCAACTCCGGGAGGTGCTTTGGACGCATCTGATCATCACCATCCATGATACTGATAAGCTCAACAGCTTCATCTTGTAAGGCGATTTTAAAACCAGAAATAATAGCTCCCCCAGCACCGTGGGTTTTTTCATGTCGGATTAATTCAATTCTTTTATCTTGCTTGGCAAGTTCCATAATCATATCAACTGTTTTATCAGTTGAGAAATCATCTATCACGATTATTTTATCAACATATTCTGGGATACCCGAAAGAGTGCTTTTGATGAGCCTTTCTTCGTTTAAAGCTGGAATTATCACAGCTAGTTTCTTACCCTCGAACATGAGTTTTCATCCTCTAAATGGTTTCAACTTTCCCAGATATGTTATTTAGATACTTTTTCGTGACAAGGGTTCATTATTAAAACTATCTGATTACTCAAGATTTGTTTTCTTGTATTAATTCTAGGTATGTTTTGATGATTTCTGCTTCCTGTACTTCCCAAACAAATTTTTGCTGTAAATTAAAAGCATCTTGGTCTTTTTGTTTGTAAATTTTAATAATTGAGCTAGCAATATCACTCGGAGCAGTTGATGCGACAGAATGCCCTACATTGTATTTTTTAGCGAAATGAGCTGCATAAGTACCAGCCATTGTTAACACATATGTTTCATTTAGCAAACTTTCAAATAATTTCCATGGCAGGCGAATTTTTGTATTCATTCCTTTAATTGTAAAGAGTATGTAAGATAAATCTGAAGCACGTAAATAATACATGGCTTCCTCTCTCTTAACTCTCCCAATAATACTAATGATATCTGAAAGATCTTCATCTTCAACTTTCTTGAGTAATTGTTGATAAAAAGGACCATCACCTACAATTAAGATTTTAAGATTAGGTAGTAATTGCTTATCCTTCAAAATTCGTGCTGCAGATACAAGTTCAAAAAGAGCAACATCTAATCTAAGTGTGCCAACATACGTTATTATGAAATCGGTTTTCTTTAAACCAAGAGATTTCTTTGCTTGAGCTTTTGTGATATTTAGATGCAATTCTTTTGTAGGATAATTCCAGATTACCTTTACTTCTTTATTTGTAATAGTTTCTAGATACTGCTTGATTGGAGTACTCACTGTTAATATTTTATCAACAAATTTGATGAATCTGATTTCTAATCTAGTTACAACGTTGCCAATAAATGGACCATACCATTCTCTATAAACAAAAGGAGTGAATTCATGACAATCATAAACAATTTGAATTCTGTTACTGAAAAGAAGTTTTAGGAAAACTACCCCTGCTAATGTATTGAAATCATTCGCATGTATGATTATTCTTCGATGCTTACGAATTAGTTTGATTCCATGTAAGACAATCAGGAACTGAAAAAGAACTGCAGATAACAGAAACAGGATCTTGCTAAAACGATTTGCATCCAAAAGCTTGGCACTTTTTACGTAATAGTTCTCTGTTTTTTTATCAGGATATTTGCGTTCTCTATCCCAGGATAAAATATAAGCAAAAAAACCACTCTTCGTTAAGCTTGCGACTTCTTGTTTAACTCGAGGATCAATGAAAAATGAACAAGCATCAGTTACAAAAACAACTGGTTTAATATTGGTAAACTTATTCTTTCGTTTTTGTTTGTTCATTTTTGTGGTCAATTTTAACCCAACTGAGAGATATACTATTCATTATCTGGGATAGTTTTTTATATTTTTTATCTTGAAGGTTTACATTAAAAATTTATTTGGCGGCTCTTAATGACACATTTCTACATACAGCTAGCAATGGATGGTAATACCCCTAAAAAAGATGCTATTGAAAAGGTGTTTTTAGGGGAATTCAAGCAAACAGAATTCTCAAAAGAGAAAAATTGTGTTATATTGGCTGCTGATTTTTTGAAAGATAATTTCTTGTTTGAGAAAAATGATACCGGAATTAATCTACGGATAAATACAAAAAAAATGCTGGTTCTGAAGGAACAACAAAAAGAAGAGAAGAAAAATACCAGCTATTCACCTGTCATTTCAATAAATACAAAGACAATGGATGTAGATATAAAAACAGATCCGTTTGGCGCAAATCTTATCTACATAGCGATTTTAGAAAATGGGAAAATGGTCATATCATCACATATAAAATATATAATAGCAATGCATCCAAAACTTTTGAATGAATTAGACTATAATGCATTAGTTGAATACCTTTTCTGCCATTCAATATTAGGAGTTAAAACGTATTTCAAAAAAATCCGACTGTTGCCAGGAAACTCGAAAATTACGATTAAGAAATGGGAAAAGAAGTCTCAAGAAAAATTAGAGAATGGAATCAACCACAGGAAAACTTGGTATGCTTTTCCAACAGATTATGTAAAAACGGATAATATAGATCATAATGCATCTGAGATTAGTGAGCTTCTCAAAACTCAAATGAAAAATTATGCAACAATAGAGAACTTGAATTTTGCTTTTCTTTTATCTGGTGGATTGGATTCCAGATTATTGATTTCCGCAACAGACAAGAAGTGGAAAAAATCCATTGAAACATATACATTTGATGATTTTTCAGATGGAAAAGAAATAAAGTATGCGAAGGGCGTATCAGATATACTGGGTGTTCCACATCATTACAAAGTAATAAGCGATGCTGATGTACTCAAATATTGCTTCAAGCATATGTGGCACTGTGAAGGATTATCAAATCATGTAATTAGTATTAGACATGCATTATTCGAGAAAATAAGTGGAGAGAAATTGCTTTTTGATGGATTATTAGGTGATGGTCCTTTTGGTGGCAATTATCTAGTTTACACTGAAAAATTAGTTAGAAAATACGTGTCGCCTGAAAAGCGTTTGATGGAAAATCTAATAGCTAATGAATACTCATTCCCGAAAAGAAAATTTTATGAAATTCTCGATGCTTCAAAAGATCAAACGCTGCAAATTTTAGAGCAAGGCATGCATGAACAAAGAAATCTTCTATGGCCAATTGAGAACGAATCTTTAGCTTTAGAATATCTCTTAACCCAAACAAGAGCTCGTGGCTACATGTTAGGAGGTTCCAGATCTTTTAGTCATCTAGCTCCTATTGTAGTTCCATTGGCACACCCCGAAGTAATTTCCAGTTACCTCAAAGTACCTCCAAAATTGAGAAAGAAACGAAAACTAGAGCTTTTAACTCTTAAGTATTTGAATGAGGAATTGGCAAATTATCCAACGACATCATTAATTTGGTATAATCGTTTGTTTGCTACATGGTTCATTCGCTTTGGATTAAAATCTCTGCAATTTTTCGAAACACTATTCAGAGTACCATTATTGCCAAAATACTCCTCTGTGCCTTATTTTGAATGGATGCGAAAGCGAGAAAGCTATTATGAGATGATCTTAGATTTGCTAAGTGATGAAGCAATTATTTGGAATATCTTGGATAAAGCGAAAACAATGAAACTCTTCCATGATTTCATTAAAAGGAAGAATCACTTGCACAAATTTATACTACATATCATTGATTTAGAAATTACTCTACGTTTGTTCTTTGCTTTGAAAGAAGACTCAGAAAAGATAGTTCTTGTAAGTGAAGCCTTTAAGACAGAGAAAAGCTTCCAGTTGAAACTGTCTTTGGATCATCTTAAACCAATTGTCAAGAATAATTAGTTGTACTATTTGTTGTTTCATCTGTTTTTGTAGCTTGCTCCTCATATGTTATGGAATAGTCTCTATTTTTTAAGACTTTAATTAAAAGGAGAATTCCTATGACTACTGAAGAAATGGTAATGCAAGACCAAAGAACTAGTAAGATAATGATTGAGATATAATTTACTAGTATTAGTGATAAGCCACCTAAAATATAGAATGCTAACATAACGAATACGTGCATACCAATTTTTCTTTTTGTTATAATAAGAGCAGTTATCTGTATTGCTAAGGAGAAAACCAAACTACCTATCGCTATTCCACTAACAAATCCCCAAATATCCCATCTAGGAACAAGAATTATCCAGGAAATAATAACAATTAGCGAATAAGCAAAAGAGATAATTGGATTAATTATTACTTTTCTTTCAGAGGAAGAGTAGTAAGAAATAGTCGGCGTTGCTATTAGATTATTCACTACCTGAAAACAAAGGAAAATTGGAATTATCCAGTAAATAACGGTTTGGTATTTCGTTAATCCTAAGTGATTAAACAAATTTGGATAACCTGCGATAATTAAAAATATCAAACCAAAGATAGGCAAAATTAGCAATGTTAGTCCATAATTGATTTTATTTACAAATGATACATCATGCTCCTCTTTTGATTTTTGTAAATTGGTTATCCGCGGAATCGTCATTGCTCCTATCGCAACAGAAATCAGAGAAATAGGTTTTATGGCGGAATCCCAGAAACCTAATACTCCGACGCGGAATTCAGTCAAGAATTTGTCTGAGATTATAATTTGAATTTGGGAAACACCAAGGCTAAAGAGACTTCCAATTCCAACGAAAAGAGCATACAGAAGTATTTTTTTGGTAATCTCCGGAAAAGAAAAAATTTCCTTTATATCCATCATCTTGGTTTCTGCAAAAAGGTACAATATGTCAAAAGCCAAATGATACACAATTACTGGGAAAAACAACCAATGGAAACCAGTAAGTCCTGTCCAGCCCAGGATGTTTGGAAGGACCCCAAAAATGACCATGAAAGGTAAGAAAATTGCAAAAGAAATTATTTCTAATTTGAAGAGTCGCGAAAATCTTTCCTGACCTTGAAGAGAATACCTAAACAAATAATGAAGAATTATAACTATCAACATAGAGATTACAATTAACAAATCGAAAATATCAAGTTGGAAAACAAACACACCAATGAGAGGAAAAATAATAATGGCCATGACTAAGTAAAAAATAGTGATTTTTCCCCCGATTTTATTTATTTGTGGAGTTTCATCACCTGTTTTTGCTGCGATAAATCTTGAGATAGCTGGGGCAATCCCATTAGCAATTGGTATTGCTAAGAAAAACGCCCAGTTGAACAGAACCGAGAAATTACCCATTGTTTCTGCACTATATAACAAACCAATTAGTAATGGATAGCCAATGTTCACTAATCCTATGATCAAAATCACAATGAATGAAAACAGGAAATTACTACCAATATTCTTTCTGATTTGTTTCATTTCACTATCTTCCCAAAGTAATTCGTTAAGCTTTTGCAAAATGCTTTTCCTGAGTATTTAGCTGCAAACTTTGTAATAAACTTACTATCCCATTTTCTTTGAAACGCTTCTTCAATTGCTTCTGCGAGTTTCTTTGGTGATTTTGGATTTACAAGTAACCCCAGGTTTTCGTTTTCAATAATAAATTCACTTGCACCATTGTAAGTAGTAATTACGGGGGTTCCACATGATAAGGCTTCAATTACTGTTATTCCAAAACTTTCATGATGACTTGGCATTACATAGAAATCAGCAGCGTTAAACCAGTTAACAATATCTTTCCTCTTGATAGGACCTATCAGTTTTACATTGTCTGAGAGATTATGTTTGCGAATCAATCTTCGCATTTCACTCGAGTAAAAACCTGAACCACCTATGTAACATTGGATCGTTTTATTCCCGGATTCTAAAATTAACTTCATTGCATTAATCAAATCATGAAAACCTTTGGATTTTAAGTGATTGCCAAAAGCAAAAATAATCTTTGCATCTTCTTGCAACCCAATTTGTTTTCTTATAGGTGTTTTTTCTGCAAATTCAAACATTCCACCAACACTATTCGGTTGATAATAAACTCCGGGATTATATTTTTTCAGAGATTCATAATCTTTCATATTCACTCTCAGAATTATATCAGCATTCTTCCAAGCATTGGTATATTCTTTGTACTCCTTGTCAAGTTCTTTTTGAAACCAATTACGATTTTCGTGTACTGTCAGAATATATGGAGTATTGAATTTCTCTTTTAATTGTTGGCTGATATAACCTGAAGGCCAAGTGAAATGAGCATGCATTAGATCAAAACTTAGATTGTTTCTTTCAATTGTATCAAGAACAACCCGTAATCGATTATCTATTTTTTTTCCAAATGTATAGATAAGTGGAACGTAAAAACTTCTCGGATAAAAAACTGAAACATTATCATAAGTATAATTATAACAAAAACGCTCTCGAGAGAATAATTTTAACGTTCTTGAAATAGGAGCGATAACATAAATTTCTTTGAATTCACTTTTTATGGCATTTACTTGATCTTTTACAAAAATCCCCAAAATACTCTTGTCGTTTTCATCTGGAAAACCTGGTGTAATAACAAGTAGTGTTTTGTTTTTGAGGGATTTTGTTGACATAAAACCAAGTCTCTCTAAATTATGTAAGTAATTGTTTGATGATTTTGATTATATTATATTTAGGTAATTTATCTACTTAAGGAATACCATTCAAGAATACCTTAGAATTCCCAAAGGGAATAGTGCTCTGTTTCTAAAATTAATGTAGCAATAGTATCAATATCTTGAACAAAAGGTGATTCAATGAAATCGGTCATTCCTGTTTCAACTAGTGTACTATTCCTCAATGTTATGAAATACTTGAGGTTCAGCTGACTAATAATATCCAACGTAGTTGAGTTAATACTATTCTCAACTAAATCATTGTAAAATGATCGACCTGATTGCAAACTTTCATCTACATCAAAGAATGAAAAATCCCATGCTTGATAGAAAGGCCTAAACGTCGTATTTTGCTTCACATCATTAGCTGAATAATAACCCGTAAGCATTAATGATAAACCATGAGCATCTGCAAGGTAATAACAACCCGAAAGAACTGAAATCCTAATACCAGCTAGGCGAACACTACAACCAAATAACGAACCTTGATATTGCTCAAGATAATCAGCTAAAACTATTTCTTCTTCGGATAAAACAATGCTTGGAACGTAGTCCGGATAGGTTTTTGGTTTGAATATTGTTTGGGCATCAAGATAAAACCGGGAATAAGCCATCAATCCGATAACAAGAATTAATGGTACAATTTTCTTTGAATGCTTGTAGAAATTAG
>DAOVHJ010000058.1 GCA_030671945.1 Candidatus Heimdallarchaeota archaeon | reverse complement strand
CCACATAAGATACAATAAACTAATTGTTCAATTCTTCTTGCATCTTCGAAGGTTTGTGTTGATTCAGGAGCTTCATCGGTAATTTCTCGATCAAAGTATGGTTGTACTTCTCTATAGAATTTCCAAAAAGGTTCCATGTCAACTACTAAGTCTTTTATTATTGGCATGTTTGGCAATGGTTCAATTAGAATTTCCTTTTCTTGGTCCCAATCTTTGAGATCACCGAATTCTAAGTTTGGAACTCTAGAATGCTTTTTGATTTCGCTTGGATGTACTTGTGTTTTACAAGCAAGTTGAGGGAATTTATTTATCGTTAAACCACAAGACCCACAAATAGCTCCCCGACATGAGTATCTAAAAGCTAATTCATGGTCAAAGTGATCTTGTATATAGAATAATGCTTCTAAAACTGTCATACCTGATGTAAGTGGAACTTTGAATCGATCATATGTTGGTTTTGCATTAGGATTTTTTTGCCTGAAGATAACAAATGTTTTCTCTTTCATTAATAAGCACGCTCCTTAACCTCAAAAAGTCCCAGCGTTACTGGTTTTGTATCAATTACTAATTCATCTTTTTTCCGCGTAACTAGAGAATGAACCATAAATTGCTTATCATCTCGAGTTGGGTAATCAGTTCTGAAATGAGCTCCTCTGCTTTCTTTTCTCCATAAAGCAGCTACAGCAGTAACTTCTGCAATATCAACCATGCTTCTTAGTTCCAAAGCTCGAATTAATCCAAAATTAAATTTCCTCTCATGGGTTTCAATGTGCATTGTTTTGAAGTCTTTTTGTACTTGTTGTAGGTCTTCCACAGCTTGTTTCAATCTTGTTGCTTCTCGGTATACACCCACATTGACATCCATGGTGTTTTTCATTGCATTTCGAATTTCTACAGGTTTCTTTCCAGTGTTTTCACTCCAAGATGAAAATAGATTTTCTATTGATTTGAAAACATTACTTTCAGCTTTTTTAACATCACTCGCTGTAAGTTTCTTTTGTTTGTTTTTCTTGAGAATGGCTCTTCCAACATATCGACCAAATACTATTGTCTCTAATAATGAATTACCTCCCAATCTATTAGCTCCATGAACAGAAATACAGGAGGTCTCGCCAATAGAATAAAGTCCTTCTAACGGTGTTTCGCCAAAATCTCCCTTATATTTTGAAGCAATCCCACCCATGGAATAATGTTGACCCGGTTGTACAGGTATTGGTTTCTCTATGGGATCAACACCTGCAAAATACATTGAAATTTCCCGAATACCAGGCAGTCTTTCCATTATTTTTTCTTTACCAAGATGGGTAAGATCTAAGTGAACATAACTATCGTCAAATCCTCTACCTTCCAAAATCTCAGTGTCTATAGCTCTTGCAACAATATCTCGAGGTGCCAATTCCATTGCTTTCGGAGCAACTTTACTCATGAATCGTTCTTGGTTTTTATTAAAAAGATATCCTCCTTCTCCTCGTGCTCCTTCTGTCATAAGTATGTTAGTTCCATAAAGTGTTGTAGGATGAAACTGGACAAATTCACAGTCTTGCATAGGAATTCCAGCGCGAAATGCTGCTCCTAAACCATCTCCTGTGTTAATGATGGCATTTGTTGATCGCTTGTAAATTCTTCCAAAACCACCTGTTGCGAGAACCACCGATTCCAATCTAAAAACAACTAATTCGCCAGAGGCGATGTCTAAAGACACTAAACCAGCAATGTTATTTCCCACTTTAATTAAATCCACAAGGAAAAATTCATCAAAGAATTTTACTCCTTTCCGAATGCATTGCTCATAAACTGTATGTAGTAATGCATGACCTGTTCTATCTCCAGCATAACAGGTTCGAGGAAAACCAGCACCACCAAATGGTCTTTGAGCTATCAAACCCGAGTCAAGTCTAGAAAATGGGGCACCCATACTTTCAAGCTCGATCACAATTTTGGGAGCTTCCTCAGCTAGAACCATAACTGCATCTTGATCTGCTAAATAATCTGAACCATATACAGTGTCGTAAGCGTGGCTTTTAGGAGAATCCTTTTTTCCAGCTTCGGTATTTCCTAAAGAAGCATTAATACCACCTTGAGCTGCACCAGAGTGACTTCTTAAAGGATACACTTTGCTAATAATCGCTACATTCATTGTATCTGCTAATTCAATAGCAACTCTTAAACCGCTTAATCCGCCACCCACAATTAATGCGTCAAATTCTTCTACTTTCAAAGAAACATTCCTTCCAATATTCTCTAAAAACCTAAGAAAAGATTCTGAAACTCTAATATAGGTTTATCCTCTTAATTTGTAAGATGGACATTTAAATTCTGAATTGAAAATGAGCATCGTGTGCTCATTCTCTTAATACCTGTTTGCTGAACCTAATACGTTTTTGTTTTTGTGAATCAGTAATTCCTTAAGTTCGTCTCGAGCAGGACCGAGATATTTTCGTGGATCGAAAACACCTTTTTGTTTAGCCAAAACTTTTCTTATTACAGCTGTTACAACGAGTCGACCATCTGAATCTATATTGATTTTACAAACATTCATTGAAGCAGCTTTTCTTAATTGATCTTCTGGAACACCAAGGGCTCCTGAAAGGTCACCACCATGTTGATTAACCATTTCAACATATTCTTGTGGAACAGATGAACTACCATGTAAAACTATAGGATATCCTGGAAGTTTCTTCTGAATTTCTTCTAGAATATCAAAACGAAGCGGCGGTATTGGTTTTCCAGGTTTAAATTTGAAAGCACCATGAGAGGTACCAATTGAGATTGCTAAACTGTCACAACCAGTTCTAGTAACAAAATCTTTAACTTCTTCTGGTTTAGTATAATGTGATTTTTCTGAAGAAACATGCTCTTCGATTCCAGCAAGTACACCCAATTCCGCTTCAACAGAAGCATCAAATTTGTGAGCATATTCAACTACTTCTTTTGTAATTTTGATGTTTTCTTCATAGGAATGATGACTCCCATCATACATTACAGATGAGAAACCCATATCAACACATGATTTGCATAACTCAAATGAATCTCCATGGTCCAAATGCAATGCCATTGGGATATTCCCACCAAGTTCTTTCATATATTCAACTGCTCCTTCAGCCATATATCTTAGAAGAGTTTGATTAGCATATTTCCTGGCACCCTTTGAAACCTGGAGTATAACAGGAGAACGTGATTCCACACAGGCTAGAACTATGGCTTGTATCTGCTCCATATTATTAAAATTATAAGCAGGAACGGCATAGCCATTATCCATTGCATGCTTGAACATTTCTTTTGTATTCACAAAACCAATTTCTTTATAATGAACCATTTTCCACAACTTCACCTTTTATTTATGTTTTATTCCTAGCTTCTTTATGCTATTAAGATATTGTTCAAATTTGCGATAGAAATTTCCTAGTCAACTGTCAAGGTTTTTGAGAGATTTCTTGGGTAGTCAGGATCGATTCCTCTTTCAATTGACATGTATAATGCAAGAAGCTGTAAGGGAATTACTGCTAGAATTGGAGAAATTAATTGAGAAGATTTTGGAATTTCGAAGTAATCTCCTGGTTTAACATGTTTTTCTAAACCTTTTATGTGTTCACCAATAACTATTGGTCTTCCATCACGGCATTCAACTTCTGAAACATGGGAAGTCACATAATACTTGTCTTTCGGAGCAACTACATAAATAACTGGATAACCATCTTCTACGATGCTCAATGGTCCATGTTTAAACTCTGAGGAATACATCGCTTCCGCGGAAATATAATTAATTTCTCTTATTTTGAGTGCACCTTCAAGTGCTACTCCATGAGTTATTCCATAACCAAGTAGAGACATAGCATCTATTTCAGTCAGTTCCATTGCTAGTTGCTTCGCTTTTTTATCACAGTCTTTGATTGTTTTTTCTACTAATTTTGGAAGATTGTGGATCTCTTCTTTCAAAGACTCGAATTCCTTATCAGAGAGAATTCCTTTTTTATGACCAATTCGAGCTGCTAAAATTAAGAATAGGACTACTTGATTTGTGTAGGTTTTTGTTGCAGGAACACTGCGTTCAATTCCAGCTCCAATGTAAGCATAGGCCTCAGACATTCTTTCAACTGTTGAACCAGGTACATTTATCATTCCTAGAATATGATAGCCTTCTGGTTTCGCAAAATTAATGGTATTGATAATATCCTTTGTCTCTCCACTTTGCGAGACACATAGAATAACTGTGTTTTTTGAGGGTTTGTAATTTTTAAATTCTTCAAAGAATCGTCCACCAATTACTGGAATGGACATTACACCTGCTAAATTATTCAAGTAGTATGATCCAACATTGCATGCATTAAGACTTGATCCGCATCCTACAAGAAAAGCCATATCTGCTTCAGCTAATTTTTCAACGAGATCATCTAAGATATCACTTTCTAAACCATAAGCAAGTTGTTCTGTGGCCTCTACTTGCTCATGAATTTCCTTAGTTAAGAAGTAATCATATTCTCCTTTTACTGCGTCTTCAGCAGATAGGTCAGTTACTCGAGGTTCTCGCTTTATTTCTTTCCCATCTTTTGCACTGAAGATTCTGTAGGTATCAGCAGTTAGTTCAATTATTTCCCCATCATTTAGTGGAACATATTTGTTTGTTAAGGGGAGAATTGATGGTAAATCAGAAGCAACATAGTGTTCATCTTCTCCTATACCTATGACTAATGAGGACCCCATTTTAACAGCATAAATTTTCTCAGGGTTATCCTTATGAAAACAGACAAATGCAAACGATCCCTCCATCTCACTTATTCCCCCGATAATTCCTTTCACCATATCTTTTTCTTTATCATAATGTTCTTCAACTGCATGAACACAGATTTCGCCATCATTCTGACTAATAATTGTATGACCAATTTTTTCGAGATTTTCTTTACTTTGATAAAAACTTACAATATTGCCATTATGGGCTCCCACCATATCTTTGTCACAATCAAAGTGAGGTTGGGCATTTAATGTACTTGGACGACCAAATGTGGACCAACGAAGTTGACCAATGCCAATATTTCCTTTCATCTTATCCAATTTAAGAGACTCAACAACACTTTCCACTGTTCCCATGTCTTTTCTTAAATCGATTTTTCCATTAAGATAAGTAGCTAAACCTAATGAATCGTAACCACGATATTGCAATCTTCTAGCAATTATCAGTAATTTTTGAGCAATATTCCCTTCTTTTGCGACAATACCAAAGATACCACACATAGTGAAATGCACCAATTTGAATCTTATTTTTGAATTATTTCAAATTCTATATTGCAAAAAAGATAGCTAAATATATTTCTTCCTTTTGATTTGTCTTCTATGAAAGGGTAAAGCTAGCTGGAAATCGAAAAAACATTGAATTTGAAAGGTGGAAGATACTTGTATTATCAGGAAGTTACTATGAATCCTTCTCCTAATATCAATTGAAAGAGTGCCGCTAAGCCAAGTAAGACGATTGCATTAACTAGAAGAATGGTCATTATTCCACCTCTTAATAAGTAGGATTTCATACGATAGTATTCATCTTCAGTGAGTTCATCTTCTGCATCATAAACATATTCTTCTTTTTCTTCTTCTGCCTCGAAATCCTCGTCTTCGGTTTCCTCATACTCTTCATCATCGTCATCATAGTCATATTCATCTTCTTCCTCTTCATACTCGTAGCGGTCTTTTGCACTTTGTTCTTCTTTTCTCTCTTTGATGATTTGTCTATATACGCGAGTTTTTCGAGTTTCACTACGCAACATTTTGTACATGAAAAAGTTTCGATAAACCATATCACCTACAACTACCAAGAAAAACAATGCAATACCAGGAATAGCGATTAAAGCCATGGGGTTGATTGT
This sequence comes from Candidatus Heimdallarchaeota archaeon, assembly GCA_030671945.1. GTDB lineage: Archaea > Asgardarchaeota > Heimdallarchaeia > JABLTI01 > JABLTI01 > JABLTI01. Next base: position 4,690 of record DAOVHJ010000058.1, on the reverse strand, counting down.
ATCAGGAAATCCTACATAATGATCAACTAAGAGTATAATAGCAGTGTAAATAAAAGCGGGGAGGAACATAAGAATAATTCTTAACCATTTAGGCATACGAACAAGAGGATCGAATTTTCGCTTTTTTTCCTCTTCCTCATCAGTTTCTTCTTCTAGAGTAACATCAGGTATTTCTTCGTTTTCCTGGGCATTCAATGAAATCACCGTAAATACTAAAGAAATAAAGGGGATTTTATCTAAAAGCGTTATCAAATATTTGCTAATACAAGAACTATTTGAAACGTGCTCAAATATGTTGATAAAATAATCTTTATCAATTAAAACAAAATAATCCATACCTTGTTCCACACTTATAGTTATAATATAATTTAAAGGAGTAGAGATAACATGCCAACAATAGGATTTGTAGGGATAGACAATGCTGGAAAAACAACCATTATTGATGTCTTTACAAAGCATAAGATGACAAAAACGATTCCAACTGTAGGTGTAAATCTAGAACAAGTAACTTTTTCAGAGATTGATTTTCACCTCAATATTTTGGATATGGGCGGCCAAAAAAGCTTCAGATTATTATGGGTTGATTATCTTAACACTGTTGACATTGTTTTATACGTTATCGATGCGAGTGATCATGGACGTTTAGATGAAACTCTCAAGGAATTTCAAAATATGCTAATATTAACTGAAGCGAATGATATTCCTATTCTGGTTTTGATTAATAAAATGGATTTGCCCAATACTCTTAGTGCTTTAGAAATTGGTCAGAAATTCTCCAAGATTCCTGAGTTGAATAATCGTGATTGGAACATTGTAGAAACTAGTGCAGTTACTACTAAAGGTATAATTGAGATGTTTAAATGGACTTATTCTAAGATAACTAATAATATTCTCGTTTTAGAAGTTGATTATACTGAAATTGCAGATAAGAAGTACTACACTCCATGCCCATTACTCTTGAATCTCTCAGATGGAGATTATTGTATTAATCACGACAATTTTACTCCGATTAAGGTTGTTCCTTTGTTAAGCATGTTTTCAAAAGATATGAGTGAGCCCGAACAAGTGATAAAAGAAACCATCGAGGAATTTGAAAACGTAGGAAGAATGGTTTGTTTCAACAGTATTTTTGTTTCTGATGAAGATATAGACATTCATTGTGCTACTGATGCTACTGTGGTTGAAGTTGAAAGAGTTACTGCAAGTAGAGATGAATATATTGACTCTTACAATATGATGCATTTAACTGGTGGAAAAATGTGTTCTGAGTGTCTTTACAAGATTTTGTTTTCCGCTATAAAGCGAAAAATAAAAGCCGGTATGGAACTCAGTGTGGAGGAAATTGAAGATATCAAAGTTGCAGAGTCTAGAAGACCTACTGATCTTAGTAAATGCTGAGATTATTTTAATTGAAAAATTAATTTTTGTGTATTCTTTTAACTGCTTCATCATATGATGTTCTGTATTGTTTGATAATATTTCGCCAACTATATAATTCTGAGATTTCTCGAGCGGTTATTCTGGCATTTTTTACTTCTTCGTTTGAAAGCTGTGAATGTTTTATAATTATCTTTGCCAAATCTATAGCTGCTTCTTCGTTTGTTCGCCCTTTTCTATTTAGAACAAAAATCCCATTATTCTCTTCGCTAAGTTGCTCATTTACTAGCAACCCAAAACCAGACAAGTCAGTTGTAACAGCTGGGACACCCAGAGCAAGAGCTTCTAATGGGGTTAATCCATAGGGTTCATAGGTTGATGGATAAATCCCCATATCGCATCCGGCAACAGCTTCATAATAATCTAATTCTAATAATTGATCATTTTTTGAGAGATAAACGGGATAAAAAATAACCTTAACTGAATTTTCAGATTTATTCATCAAGTCTAGCTTTTTCAATGTTTGATAAATAGTATCTCTTTCATTTAAATTAAAAGGACAAACAGGAGGATAATTAGTTTCACTTTTACTTTCTTTTGTTTTCTTAACAAGCTCACTAATTCTCTTCACTTCAGATTTAGAGAAGAAATCATTCAAAGTTCGAGATTTCAAATGATTGTCATATCCAGGTTGAATTTTCGTCAACCAATCCTCGATTTTTATCATTGGTGATTGTATTATTTGCCGTAACTCTCGAGCAAGTTCAAAAGCTTCTAGAACGTCTGCTTTTATTCCGGAAACAGGAGCTGGAACCCAGATAAAAGCTAAAATTTCTTTTCGATTTTTACCTTTTTTGAATTCTTCATTTACTAACTTTAAAGATTCAAGAAAAACATCTATACCTTTGTTATGGAATTCATACCTACCAGAAATATGGATAATTAGTATGTTTTCTAAATCTACAGAGTAGTAGGGATTAAAGTAAGCTTCAATAAATTTTGTGAGTTTTAAACGAGCTTCATTGTGTTTTGTGACTAAATCATCTTTCTTAGATAAACCGTCAAGATTAATTCCATTAGGAATGATAAAATCAGCTCTATGACCCAGAATGCCTTCTGTTTCCCGAGCAACGGCTTCTGAAACGGTGATCAAGACATCAGCTTCTTCTGCACAGATAACCTCTATTTGATGGGTTCCTTCCACATGATATTGGTAAGCTTTCTGTGGAGGAATTGTTTCTCCTTTAATTAATAAATTATCAAGAATTAAGTTGATATCCTCTTCACCCATAGCAATATTTCTACCAAGTTGTGTTGCATGTGTCATGAAGACTGTAGCAACATTGATGTTGTTTCGTTTGAGATACAATAAACCTGGACCGGAAATCCATTCATGAAAGTGAGTAACTATACGTTTATTTTTGAAACGCGGGGATTCAACCAATTTGGAGATTAGAACTCCTGAAGCCCAACCAAAAGCTACCATAGGATCAAACACTTCTGGCATCCACAAGGAATCGATATTAAACCAATTCCAAAGAACTCCTTTGATTTGGTCTATTTTACGATCAGATTTCCCAGTTACTAAAGGAACATCTAACAGGTAAGAGGGATCAACAAGAATTGTTTCAACAGCTCCTCCTCCTATCCAGCGACCATATTTCACTTCAATGCCTTCAGCTCGAACAGCATTGAAAACTTCCTCGAGATCCTTAGGAGGATCAAGTTCTTCAAAATCATTTCTAGCTTTGAAAGCGTTGTATAAACCAATTGTAAGATAATTACCAGGACCCATTAGGCGTTGCATTTCAGGAGCTTTAGAAGCTATGACAGTATAAATTCCGCCTATTTTATTAGCAATTTCATTCGAGACCTCAAAAACAATCTGACAATCAAGAGGTACATCTTTGGGTTCAGTCATTACAGCTCACAATTGGATTATATTATAGCAACAATAATTAGTTCTATACTAATCGGTTAATCAAATGTGATATAAAAAGAATTGCAAGTGTAAACATAAGAACGGTTAATTGAATTTTTGAGATAACTTTTTTTAAGGGAATGTCTAAGAATTTTCACACTCAATAAAAGTAACAAAAAAAATTGTTCAGAGGGTAATTTACTTGAATGGTAAAGAAATTGTCCAACAAATTCGTCAAAAAATGAAAGATCATCATGGTCTCTTTGAGAGAGCTATTCCCTTAATTGCTTCAGAGAATATCACAAGCAAAGAAGTGCGAGAAGCAACTTTATGTGATTTCTCCCATAGATATGCAGAGGGATGGCCAGGTGAAAGAGTTTACGCAGGTTGTCAATACATAGATGATGTGGAATTCATCTGTATGGATCTTGCGAAAGAAGTCTTCAAAGCAGATTTTGCAGATGTAAGACCTATCTCAGGAGTAGTAGCAAATCTAGTTCTCTATTCAGCATTCTCTAAACCAGGGGATATTAGTATGTCCATTAGTATACCCAATGGTGGGCACATATCCACAGGACCACTAATGACCTCGAAAGGAGCATTCATGGGAGGAACTGCAGGAGCAGTAAGAGGATTAAATGTAAAATATATCCCATCGGATAGAAAGAGACTAATGATCGATGTGGAAAAAGCAGAGGAAGCAATTAAAGAATTAAAACCAAAATTATTGCATTTTGGAGCTTCAGTATTCTTATTCCCACATCCAATCAAGGAATTGGCTCCCGTTGCGAAAGATCTAGGAGCAACTGTAACATATGATGCAGCCCATGTCTCAGGATTGATAGCTTGTGGGTATTTCCAAGATCCACTAAATGAAGGAGCAGAAGCTATGGCATTTTCAACACACAAAACAATGTTTGGACCACAACATGGCTGTGTAGTTGCAACCTCAGATAAAGAAGAATTTTACGATAAAATAAAGCGAGCAACATTTCCAGGAATGACAAGTAATCATCACTTACACAACGTAGCAGCACTTGCTATTGCGCTAGCAGAAATAAAGGAATTCGGAAAGGATTATGGAGGACAAATAATCAAGAATTCATATGCATTAGCAAAAGCATTGGAAGAAGAAGGCTTCGAGGTATGCGGAAAAGAAAACGGATACACAAAGTCACACACATTACTAGTGAATATAAGTGGACTACAAGAAAAAGCGGGTTTAGGAAAAGATATTGAGGAGGACTTGGAAAGAGCAGACATCATACTCAACAGGAATTTACTACCCTGGGACATGTTCGAGGGCAGAAATTATCTTAATCCTGGTGGTATCCGTATGGGTATTTCTGAAGTTACTCGTCTTGGTATGAAAGAAGGTGAAATGAAAGAGAT
>DAOVHJ010000297.1 GCA_030671945.1 Candidatus Heimdallarchaeota archaeon | reverse complement strand
ATAAAGAAATAAGTAAATCTCTGATTTTATTCATCAGACAACACATAAATACTCGACAATTAAACTTGATTTGAGGGATTCAAATGAGTGATGATGTAAACTACTATATCCATTTAGGAATGGCAGTAAGAATACCAATGGCTTTTGAGAAATTCTGTGACAAAAGCTATTCTCTCAAGGAAAAAATTCCTGAAGGGATAGATGAATCCTCAGACGATGCTCGAGTAAAAACACTCTTTCATGTTCTCAATGAAGAAAAAGAAAATGTTGCTACCTTTAATCCAAGTGGAGAATTTCAATGCCTAAAAGATTCTTTCAAACCAATTTTTGATCGAATGGTTGAAGATATTGAGTATGCTGCCTATAAAGCTAAACAAGTCCAAGATGAAATCGACAAAAAACTCGCTGAAAGATTCGATGAAGAAATCAATCTTGATTAATAGCTTGTTCTCCTTTTTTCTTACTCAATTGCTAACTCATCAAATTATCTTTTTGTCGTGTGTTTTTTATCTTGAAAATCCTTTTCTGTCTGGAGAGAAAAGATTATCAATCAAGTTTGTGAGGTTAATTAGACTGTCAATAAACACTATATACGGAAAAACAGACTATCAATAATCTTTCACTGACCAAATCGATCATAATTTGAGAAGCTGATTTGAAATGTCCAATATTGAACATGGTAATTTACCCATCTATGAGAAAACGATTACTAAAGACCTCTCTGTTTCTTACTATTATTCAAAAGGGAGTAAAGATATTACAATCGTTTTGATTCATGGTTTAGGTTCTTCAAAAGAAGATTTCCTTTCAATTCTTAATTACAAAGAGTTAACTTCTTATGACATCATTTTTGCTGATCTCGTAGGTCATGGAGATTCCTCAACACCAAAAAAATTTTCGTATACAATGGATGACCAAGCAAAAGTTCTCTACAACTTGTTACAAATCCTTTCTATGAAATCCGATGTCGTAATTATCGCTCATTCTATGGGTGGACCAATAGCAATTTCATTAGCGCGGATGCTTGGGAACACTGTAGCAGGCATTGTGTATGCTGAGGGAAACCTGGATGAAGGTGATTGTTTCTTTTCTAAAACTATAGCTACTGAGCAATCACTTGAAGAATGGAAAACAAAATCTTTTCAAGATATAGCACAAAAATTGAAGCAGGATCCAAGTAGTCAGGAATATGTCAAGTCTTTCAAAAAAGCTGGTCCTCTTACCACCTACAAATCCTCTCAAGATTTATACAATCTTTCTATAGAGGAGAATATTTTGAAAAAATTAATACAATTATCTGTTCCCGTATTAGCAATATATGGAGAAACCAATAAAGGAAAATATACTTCAGAAAGCAAATTAGCAACCGAATTTCCTATGTGTTTCATACCGGAAGCTGCTCATGCTATGATGATTGAAAATCCTGATGCGTTCTATCAAGCGGTTATAGATTTCATTATCCAATTCTAAAATGACCATTTTTTTCTAGTAAAACCCTCCGCAGGTTTTGGAGATTTCTGACCCGACAAAATATGTGCAACAAGCATAAGGTTAAAAGACTAGAAAAATCCGTTTAGAATTGTTAAAATTAACTTTATGCAACTCTCGTCGCATCTGTCGAATTTGCGAAGGTTAAATATGGTCAGTTATCTATAGGTGATATAGGTTGAATTAATCTACAACCTATGCCGAGGTGTTGGGTTCAACCAATTTCAAAGAAATGGTAGTGAAGTTGATCAGAAAATGGATGAAAAAACTAAGAATTTGAGAATAATGATCGTTGAAGACGATCCACTAATTAGACAATTGTATGAGCAGGTTCTTAGTGAAAAAGGATATCAAGTGATATGCGTTGCTGCTGATGGAGCGGAAGCAATACAGTTATATCGTAAACTCGAAGAAAAACCCGATCTAATAATCCTTGATTTTAGAATGCCAAAGAAAAATGGTCTTGAAGTTTCCCAAGAGATACTTGATTATAATTCTTCTACAGATATTCTCATGATTAGTGGTGATCCGCTTTTTGATAGAAAAGCTGTAATCAGTAGTGGTTTAAATGTGATGCAAAAACCCGTAAACATCAATACATTATTACAGGAAATTAGAACGATTGGTGGATACTAGAGTAAATTGCTCATTTTCCAGCTTTTTGATGAATCTCTTTTGCCCATTTTTTAGCTTCTTTTACAAGTGCTTCAGTGTTCTTCTTCAGAGGTTCAACGTACTCTGACACACCAAGAATAGTATTTTTCTTTAGAATATCACCCATGTCAGTTAGTACTCCCTCTGCAGTACCAGCACAGCAAGCGAACAGCCCAATCTTTTTATTTTCGATTTTGACTTTCTTTAAGAATGAGCGAACAACAGGATTGAGTCTCCAAGCCCAAACTGGTGTACCAAGAAAGATAAGATCATATTTGCTGAAATCTATGTCGGTTTTTTCCAATCTAATATTCTTCTTTGTCATGGATTCAAACCCACCTCGAAAATAGAGCATAAAACCACCAGATGATTTGATATCCTTTGCTCGCTGAATTTCAAATAATTCAGCGTTAACTTCTGAAGCAATTGATTCTGCTATGAGTTTTGTATTACCAGTTTTTGAATAATAAATAACTAAGCTTTTCATTTCTTCTCTTCCTCGTAGTTCTTGGATTCCTTTAATTATGTTTCAGCAAACATCATTTAAACTCTTTCATGCTTGAGAAATTTTTATAATAGTAAAGATCTTCATTTTTCAATTGCGAGGATAAAGGAAAAAGAAAATATAAGAGGTAATTCAAAATGGTCAAAAGATGTGAATGGGGGTTGAATCATCAAATCTCCATAAATTATCACGATAAGGAATGGGGCGTTCCAGTCCATGATGACAAAGTACTTTTTGAATTCTTAGTTTTAGAAGGAGCTCAAGCAGGATTAAGTTGGATAACAATTCTCAAGAGAAGAGAGAATTATCGGAAAGCATTCGATGATTTCGAGTTTGAGAAAATCGCAAAATACAATGAACAGAAAATTCTCGAATTATTACAAAATCCGGGAATCATACGAAATAAACTAAAAATACGTTCAACTGTTACAAATGCTCAAGCATTTATTGAAGTTCGAAAGGAATTCGGTACATTTGATAAATACATTTGGAGTTTTGTTGATAGCAAACCAATTCAAAACAAATGGAAAATCATGAGGGAACTCCCGGCAAAAACTGAACTCTCAGAAAAAATCAGTAAGGATTTGAAAAAAAGAGGTTTCAGATTTGTGGGACCGACCATTGTATATGCTTTTATGCAAGCTGTTGGTATGGTTAATGATCATACTATTGATTGCTATCGTTATAAGGAACTAAAAAAATCCTAAGTAAGGTAATATCTTATTAATTCAAAGTCAGTAATCCAATTATGCCATATTTTAAAGTAACTGAAAATGTAGTAGTAGCTAATGCTACAAATTGTAAGAAATCAAAAATAAATAATGCTGCTCAAACTATAGTAATATCTTGCTTAGCATTACCAGACAAACTTGTTTTTGTTGATTGCGGAGTCTATCTAGAATTTGCTGAGAAATTCAGAAGGGATATGGAAAAGAAATTTCAAAGAAAATCAAGTCATCTAATTTTAACACATACACACTGGGACCACATCCTAGCAATGAAGGTTTTCAAAGATGTTGATATCGTCGTATCAAAGAAAGGCTTAGCTTCACTT
>DAOVHJ010000130.1 GCA_030671945.1 Candidatus Heimdallarchaeota archaeon | reverse complement strand
GTTTGTTAATACTGTTGCAAAACGAACTCTTGGTCCAAGGTCAAAAGAGATCAATAAAGCACTTTTACCAATCCAACCTAAACCTCTTAAAATTGCCGCAGTTTTGTGTGGGAATTTCCCATATCGCTTTTGATGATTAACAGTTTGTGATGCTGGAATTCTCAATGTCTTGAAGCTCTTACGTTCTAATTGCTTTACGGTTTGTGTTGCTATTTTGTTTAATTTTTCATTTGTTGTTCGATAAAGTTCTGCGTATGCTTTTGTAGGGCCTTTTGTTATCTTGTTTATTATCTCATCTGTTAATCCGATTCCTATTGAAATAGCTCTAGAAAATCCTCTTGGAACTTCTGGTTCATGTTTATAATCATTCAAAACTGTAAGATCAGCAATCCCAACTATCGAAGCTCCATTATTTAAAATAAATTTCTTGAGTTCATTTGTGAAGATTTTATTTTCCACCTTGCTGATTTGATTACTATCTTGCAATTATTGACCTCGTAAATTTCTGTAATGGAAACAGTGTTATTACTAACTATCAAATAAAGCTATTTCACAATAAAAATATTAGTGATGATTGATAGAATTAATCAAGACTGAGATTTTTGAGGTATAATTTTGATTGATTTAACAGAAAATAAAGAAGTCCTAAAGCAAGTTGTCAAACGAGCAAGAAAACAAAATATCATTATACCTACTTTTGAACAACAAAGAGACCCCAATAAAATTCCAAGTAGTATCTTGAAAGAACTGAAACTCTTAAGCTTGTGGGAAGTTCACCCTAGGAATCTCTTTCGCATAACATGGAAAAATGAACCTGTAGATAAGGGTGGAGGATTTACTAATTTACCAAATTATATTGAGCTACCATCTGAACTAACTGGTGTTGAAGCAAGAATTTTTGCACTTGTGGGTAAATGGATGCCTACTGGTTCTCATAAAGTTGGTGCAACTTTTGGATGTTTAATTCCTAAACTCGTTACTGGTCAATTTAATCCAGCTAAGCAAATTGCAGTTTGGCCATCTACCGGCAATTATTGTCGTGGTGGAGCATATAACGCAACTCTCTTAGCTTGTAGTTCTTTAGCCATTTTGCCAGAAGAAATGTCCCAAGAGAGATTTGATTGGTTAAAAACAGTCGCAGGAGAGATAATTATCACTCCAGGTGGAGAAAGTAATGTAAAGGAAATTTTTGATAAATGCTTGGAGCTCAAACAAGAAAGGGGAGATACGATTGAAATTTTCAATCAGTTTGATGATTTTGGTAATCAACTTTGGCATCATGAGGTAACAGGTCCTGCAATGAAAGAAGTCTTAGAAAAAGAGCTTGGTAGTTCAAAGTTTCGTGGAACATGTTTAACCACAGGTTCAGCAGGAACACTTGGTTCTGCTGATTATCTAAAGAAATTTTTTCCATCAGCTAAAACAGCAGCTGGTGAATCATTACAATGTCCTACGATGCTCCTAAATGGTTATGGATATCATCGAATAGAAGGAATTGGTGATAAACACATTCCTTGGATTCACAATGTTAAACAAACAGATCTAGTTATAGCAATTGATGACAAAGACTGTATTAACCTCATGAGATTATTCAATGAAGAAGCTGGTCAAAAGTATTTAGAGAAAATGATGGTACCGAATAAAGTCATTTCGAATCTACCTCTTTTGGGAATATCTAGTCTTGCAAATCTTTTAATGGCAATCAAATTTGCCAAGTATTATGAGTTGACAAGAAAGGACACAATTATGACAGTCTTTACTGATTCTATGACAATGTATCAATCAAGATTGAAAGAATATGAAGAGAAATTTGGGAAATACAAAGAAATCGATGCTGCAATTGATTACCATCGCTCCCTTCAAGGAATCAAAACAGATAGTATGATTGAATTACGATACACTGAAAAACAACGGATTCATCACTTGAAGTATTTTACCTGGGTGGAACAACAAGGTAAAAGCGTTGAAGAATTAAATCAACAATGGCATGATGAAGAGAATTATTGGAACGCTATTTACAGCATAGCTCCGAAACTAGATGAGTTAATTATTGAGTTTAATAAACAAGTTGCTCTTCTTTAGTCCTTTTTTTAGTTAAAAGATACGAAAAAACAATTATAAATCTGATAAGATTTCAGAGAATCAACTTTAAGAAGATGAAACTTTCCGAAAATGTTTTATCCTTCATAATTAGATAAATCGTTTGTGAGTTTAAAACGATGTTACGAGATGCTCAAGAATACGGCTCGTTAAATGTACATATGCGAGCTCAACGAACGGAATTGTTCACAGCAGGAAATTATAATTTACTTGCTAGTGCAACTGATTTTGCCAATTTGCGTCAAATGTTAGCACAAACACGATATGATGATATTATTGGAGCAGAAATGGTTAAGGAATATCCTAACTTAATGGAAATTGATCGTCGTCTCACTCAAAATTTTGTAGATCATTACAACATTTATCGTAAATTCATTCCAAAACGAGCTAAAAAGTTTATTGATGTTTTTAGTAATTCATATTTTCTAAACAACATTAAATTAATTTTTTCAGCTCTTCATGGTGCAAACCGTTACGAAGATGCTCGGGGGATGTTACTTAATCTTTCCGAGGAAGAGAATAGACAAAGTGAAGAACTTTACAAATCAACAAATGCCGAAGATCTAATCTCAAGACTTGAAAATGAAAAACTTCGAAATGCTTTAGATGTTGTGATTGGTGAATATAAATTCCTAGATCTTGTATATCCTTTGATTATTGCTGTCGACCAATACTACTATACATCTCTCTGTAAAGAAATGACTAATTTAAAAGGAGCAGATAAAACCAGCACAAAAGGATTCTTTTCTGCAAAAATAGGCATTCAAAACTTAGAAATAATACTTCGCTCAAAAACTTTCGATATTTCCCCTACTATTGTAAAGAATTGGATTATGGAAACTAAATTCTGTCCTTTACGAACTGAATTCAGAGATAGACTAATTGCAAAACAAGATTTAGAGGAAGCATTCCTCTTAATAAGAGATGAAACGTCTTTCAGTGATTTAGCAAATCGTTTGCTTGAGAATCTTGAAGCAGAACGTGCTCCTCTTGAGGATTTCGATAGATTTGCAGACCAACACTTAGCCCATAAGGCTAACTCTCTATTCCGAGGAGCGAGTTTCAATATCGGTATCTTTCCAGCATTCTTTTATCTAAAGGAATTGGAGATACGTAACCTTCGTACAATCATCCTAGGAAAAATTCATAAAAGATCTATAAATGATATCCTAGACAAAATTGTCTTAGTGTAAGAATCTTAGTAAAGATTAAAAACCATTAGAAAAAATAAACCAACGTTAGAAGAAAATTTCCAATTTGGAGGTAACAATCATTCGATTATCATTAGCAAAAAAAATCTTTATCGCTATTCAAGTAATGGTAATAGCATTTGGCTTGGCTGCCGCTGCTCGAACTGTTATGGCTATAACTGGAGGAGCTGATTCTGGCTTAACTATTAATCTAGAAGAAGCATCAGGACTTATTGCTATCGCTGCTGGCTTAGCTGTTGGATTAGCAGGTATAGGCGCAGGTATTGGTTTAGGTACAGCTGCCGCTTCTGCTGCTGCTGCAATCACTGAAAAACCAGAATCATTTGGTAAGTTGCTTGTCCTTCTTGCACTTATTGAAGCTATTGCTATTTACGGTTTTGTAATTGCGTTCGTCTTATCCGGAAGTATCGCTTAAAATATCCAAAAGATGAAATTTCGGTAGGAAACAAAACAGTAATGTACGACGGCAATAATGCCGTCTCCCAAACATTTTTTCTTTTCTTTATTTAACTCTTAATTTTAATGTTCTCAAAATTGCTTATTCAACATTAATTTGTTAATAATTTTTAGTTAAACCATTTGACCAACAGTTTTTTTAATTAGAATTCTTATAGTCACTTTGAAATCCGATTCTGAATGAAGAAACGAAAAATTATAATCGGGTTTCGGAATTAAACAAAAATAGTACAGCCTTAGTAGGTTGAAAAATCATGACCGAAAATAATGAAAGTTTCGATTTTGCTGCATGGACGAAATTACTACCTCCATCTCAAATACGAGCATTACTTGAGTATAAAGTAAAATACAATTTTGGTGGAGGTCTTCCAGGTGCTTTACCTATAGAAACACTGTCAGATATTCTAATAGAAATTGGCAATGAAAACAAAGAAGATTATAAACAAGGGAAGAAAGGTAAAGCTATTTCGTTATGGAATTATGGTCCAACAGGTGGTCAAGAATTTTGTTTAAGTATTCTTGCTGAACGGCTTAGACGTATTGATGATATTAATCTTGATGAAGAAACTGGTTGGAAAGATATTATAATAACAACTGGATCACAACAAGCAATATATGCAATTCTTGATACAATGGTTGATCCAGGAGACGTTATTTTAACCCCAAGTCCCGCGTATCTTGGCTTTCTTGCACCCGCCTTTAAAATTGGTGCAGAAATAGTTACTATTCCCACAGACCTTGATGGTATGATCCCGGAGTATGTCGAAAAAGCTATACCAATATGCGAAAAGAAATTTGGAAAAAAACCTAACATCCTCTATGTAGTTCCTGATTCAGATAACCCGAAGGGAACTACTTTGCCTTGGAAACGAAGAAAAGCACTTTACGATATTGGAGAAGAACATGATATACTTATTATTGAAGATCAAGCTTATAAAGAAATTCAATTCCAGGGAGAATTGATTAAACCAATCAAATCTTTAGATCGTGATAATTCCCGTGTTGCTTATTTACGAACTACTTCTAAAGAAGCAGCTGTTCTGCGTATGGGCTATTCAGTTTTACCTCAAAGCTTAAAGAATGAAGTCCTAAAGGATAAAGGTTATCTTGATCTTTGTTCACCAACAATACTACAAAAAGTAATGGCTATCTATTATAAGAAATATATTGACAAAGTCTTACCAGATTGTCTTAGAATCTATGAAAAGAATGCCAAAGCTATGCTCAAAGGGATTGGTGAAACATTTCCTGCTGGTAGCAATACTGTACCTAACGGTGGATTCTTTGTTTGGTATGAATCCGAGAAGGAATTTGATTCTAAGGAATTCTTAATGAATGCTGGTATTCCAAATGATATTATGTTTGTACCAGGAGCTGCTTTCTATCCAATTAAAGGTTGGAGCATAGAAGAAAGTGATAGTGAATTAATTGATTCTGTTGCTAAAACTAATACTATGAGATTAAGTTACTCATACAATAATGATAAGGACATATATGATGGAATAACCAAATTAGGAAAACTCCTAACCAAAGAATTAGATTAATTGCATACGCAAAAGGATTTTTCTAACAAAACAGTTAGACAATCTCCTATCTTTTTATTTTCTATCTCATTAAAAATTACTCAAAATAAAGTAGAATGCTCTAAAACTGAATTATATGAATATACACAAGTTTTTTATCTAAGTACTCTTGAAAGTCATAAGACTTCAAATACAGGTGTGAAGAAATGAGTTTATTACCTGATAGAATGAAAACAGTAAAAGTAGTCGTTCCAAAAGATTATTCCAGAAATCTACTACGGTTCATTTCATCGTGTGAGGATATTGAAATTATAGACGTCCAAAAGAAAACTTTTGATATCACTACATTTGATAATGGACAAAAAATAAAAGACTTATCTGACGATTTTGACGAAGTTATTGAAGACTTTGAAGTCGAAGATAAAGTTGGCAGACCTAAGAAGATAACAATTCTTAATGATGATTTGGGTGCTGTTCTTAAGGATGCAGAAAAGGTATCTAAGGATATTATTCAACAATTAAAAAAATTGAATGATCGGATAACTCTTGCAGAACAAGAACTGGAAAAAAATAAATCGGTGATACTAATTGCCCAAAATCTGATACCATTCGGATTCAGTTTTGAGGATCTTGATGATGAGCGTCCCTATTTTACTGTCATGGTCGGTAAAATTAACATGAAACGAATTCCTCGTTTTAAGTGGAACCTTGACGCAATCACTGATAGTAATTATGTTCTTAAAGAATCTATATCACAAGATAACATGACCTTCATTGCAATCGGTTTCTTAGGACGTTATCAAGAAGATATTAACCGATTGTTAGTTGCTTTTGACTTTGAGAAATTAGCGGTTCCTGAGCGAATCTCAGGTGATCCTGATAAAGTTGTTGCTAAAAGTAAAGATACAATTGAAAACTTAGAAAAAGCAATTATTGACTATAAGGAAGAAGCAAACAAACTAATCAAAGAAAATGGTGATTTGATTCTTGCCTATGGTGAACAGATTAATATTGAAGAGGAATATCTTAAGATTTCAAATATGCTGAGATATACAGATAAAAACATTACTTTCTGGGCTTGGATACCTGACAAACGAAAGAAGAAATTTGAAAAAGGTGTTCTGAAAGCAACAGTAGATTCTGCAAAAGTTGAAATTTCTGAACCTGTTTTTGAAAAATCTGAATACCCAACCAAAACTTCTGTTCCAAGATTTATGCGAGTCTATGATGGACTAGTAAATGCTTATGGAACACCCGGTTATAATGAATTCAATACTGCAATAATTTTACAGATTTTCTTCCCCATTACTTTTGGTATTATGTTTGCAGATGTCGGACATGGATTTTTATTCATGCTTCTAGGCGTCTATGGCTTAACTCTCCGAAATAGGACATTTGACACTTCTGGTTTTGGAGGTGAAATTAAGAATTATTTCAAGAATGGTGCAATGCTGATAATAGCATCAGGTGTATGTGCTATGTTCTTTGGGGTATTATTTGGTTCGTATTTTGGAGTAACCAATCACGCAGCCTCATATGTTCCAAAACCACTTTGGTTTAGTCCTGAAGATGCTCAACACCTCCATAATGGTGCTTCCCCAGTTATCTTAATGCTTGAACTATCCTTGGTAATTGGTATGGTTCACATGACTGTTGGTTATGTATTAAGATTCATAAAAAACATACGAGAAAAACATTTCTTAGAAGCAATTCTTGTTACTGTGATGTGGACTATCTTCCACTG
>DAOVHJ010000191.1 GCA_030671945.1 Candidatus Heimdallarchaeota archaeon | reverse complement strand
GTGATTGGTTTTGTGAATGGATTCATTCTAGGATATGGTATGTATACACAATATTTGACCGAATTTGATTTCAAATTTATTGTTCCATGGGCAACACTAGCACTGTTCACCTTTGTTACCATTATACTTTCTATTATTGCAGCTGTTCTACCTGCAAGACGAGCTTCGAAAATACCTCCAAGTGAAGCCTTACGCTATACTGGTTGAAGATTCTTGCTGTTAAGAGAATTCGAGAAACACTTATTATTTATGAGGTTATTCTTTTTTTGATTATTCGCTGGGTGTGAAAAGACCAAATTGGCATTAGAAACAGTTGAAGAATTGATAATATTTATCGATTTAGACAACTTCAAAGAGATATCAGAAAAGCAAGGTTGGGTAACATACAAACCAAATGAAATTACAGGAACTCTAACTGAATTAGTTTCTAATTTTATTAGAAAACATGTTGGAGAAGTAATTTATGGTCTAGATGAGAAAAGAGGAACTGAAGAGTGCATGTTACGTCTAACTGGTGCTTTGTTACATGAAGTTATTGTTTCCGATTTAGAATATATAGCCAGTAGAATACAGGAAACCGGTTTTGAATGTGGGTGCGAAGCTTCTGTAAGTATCGGGGTTTCTAGAGGACCTTATTCTCCTATAAGACCAACAGGTCCCTATCAGTGGTCGAAAAGATTATTTAAGGGACAAGCACAAAGACTCGCACATAAGGCTCTGAAAAAAGCTAAAAAACAAGGTGGAAACAGAATCGTTTTCTTATGATTTTAATCATACTTGGGTCTGTATGAAAATGAATCAAACTATTGTGAAAAAAGCAACCTTTCGAGGTAAAAGGAAGGGTTTTCTTGTTGATATGCATATTCATACAAATTACTCTTTTGACTCAGCATTTATTTTAGAGGAAACTCTAATAGAATTGGATGGAGTTGTGGATGCCATAATTATTACTGATCATGATACAATGGGGAATTTTTCCAAAGAAATCTTGCTAGGATTGGAATCAAAATATCATCTAAAAAATTTTTCTGAATCAGTCGAAATTTCTACCGCTCAAGGTCATATTTTAGCATATGGTATTGCTGCTGTTCCATCGAATAATCTGAGACCTAACGAAGTAATTGAGATTATTCATTCAGAAAATGGTTTAGCAGTTGCTGCTCATCCATTTACGTTACTCGGTTTAGGAGATTTGATTTATGACCTTGAACTAGATGCGATAGAGATAAATGGATTGAGATCAAAACATGCTAATGATTTAGCGAAAGAAGCAGCTGAATCAATGGGATTACCTTGTATAGGAGGTAGTGATTCTCATAACAGATTTCATGTTGGCACTTGTGTAACCGAATTTCCTAAAAAAGTTGGTTCTATAAAGGAAATTATTGATTTTGTAAGAAAAGGGAAATGTAAGCCAGTATTTCTCCAATATTAAGAAATATGTGATAAGATTTCATTCTTTAATTATCATCTTATCAATCATTTCATCTGTAAATTTGTTTCTTCTTTCTTGATGTTCGGCTACAAATGTCTTCACTTTTTCAGCCAGAGATTTCTTGCATTGACCACAGAGTAGTTTACCAGAAATGCAGTTTAATTTCATTTCTTCAATTTTCTTATCATCTGGTTCGAACAGATAATACTCATACCAGTAAACATTACATTTATCTGGTTCACCACCGAGTTCTTTCTGTTCCTCAACAGTAGCTCGACCACCAGTATACGAACGCATAATCTTTTTACTGGCAGAATTGGGTGTGTCAGTAGTAAAAATACACGAATCTGGTTCTGAAGCGGACATCTTTCCTCCTTCAGCTAATCCAGGAAAGAACTTACAATGAATTGCGGCAGGTTTATAGTAACCAAGTTTTGGTGCAACATCTCGAGTTATCCTCCAATAAGGATCTTGATCTATTGCCGCAGGAATTAGGATTGGGATATTTTTTCCTTTTAATTTAGAGGGAAGGAAACATGGCATTGCTTGAATTGAGGGATAAAAAATCATACCAACGTTAGATTCATTTGTGAAACCGAAAACAGCTCTTGCTGTTGAAAAAGTGGTTCTTTTGGCGACTTCTACAGCAATTTGATACATAGTTGGAGTCATTTGGGAATCAAAAATAAAGTGAGTTTTTTTAGGATCAAAACCAACAGCCATAACATCTTTTGCATTTTCGTACGCATAGTCCTTTGTTTCTTGAAAAGTCAGTTTTTGACTGAAGAGGAATTTTTCATCATCAGTCATTTGGAAGTAAAGTTCAACATCAAAAATATCTTGTAACCATTTGGTAAAAATCCAAGGTATTAAATGACCAAGATGTGTGTGCCCAGATGGACCTCTACCAGTGTAGAGAGCAAATTTCTCTCCTTTTTCCAATTGTTTCAGAATCCAATCAAAATCTCGATGACTGAAGAACAATCCTCTTCTTAATAAGAGATGTAATTTTCCTTTACTGTATTTATCCATAACCGCAATTTCTTTTTCTGTTAATAGGGTTGTCCCAAATTTCTTGACCAGCTTCTTATAATCGATATCACCGCTTACTTCCCAAGGTGTGACAACCATTTCTTTGGATTTCTTACTCTTTTCTTCAGGCATGATTATTTCCTTCAAAGATTCCGAATAATTATAGATATCTAGAAGATTTCTTCTAATTTAAAAGTCTTTCAGCAACTAGAAACAATAATAGATAAAACAAATGATATTTGAGAATTATAAAGCAATATGATCGAAAATAGAAATAAGAAAATGAAAAAATATTTAGGAAGCTTCTTCTGGTTCTTCCTCGATTTCACCTAATATGATACCAGAATCCTCTGAGCTTTGAGCTGTAATTTCATCGGGATCACCGGTTTCTTTAAACCATTCCCCTCTCATATCAATGGATTGCTCCTCTTTAATTAGAGCTTTTCTCTCATGTATCTTATCCATTCCATCATACCATTTATCCATCTTTTCGGATCGAGCGACCTTTTCTGCTCTTCGATTTTTAATCTCGGTTGGGGAGAATTTCCACCGTAACCATTCACCAAATTTCATATTGTTTGGTTCGAGAACATATTTTCGAACAAAATACTGCATTCCCATAATCTGGGCGAATACGACTAGAACTCCGGCACCTATTGTAAGATACAAATTAATTTGGTCGCTGACTCCACCTCGTGTGATTACTAAATACATAGCTATAGGAATAACTCCAATTGCCAACATTAGAAACGGAATTCCTATGAAAATAAATAGTCCTTCTATCAAGTAGAACATAACTACGTAAATGAAATCGCCAAAACTACCGCTTCTGTGTTTCTTTTCTGGTGGAACGTATGTCAAAGTCAATCACATGTGAGATTTGTTATATGAACTTTAACTCCGTTATTTATAAGCTTGTGTTTAATTACACAAATAAAACAAAAAATTCGAACAGATCATTTTCGATATAACTTACCACCAAACATCCTTCCAACCCATCGTATATCCCACTGCATTCGCTGCAAAATGAAGTACTAAAGATAAGGGGATCATAATTACCCAATAAGTCCATGGAAAAGCAGTGTCCATTCTTGCAAAAGCTAATCCAAAAATAATGAATCCTATTTGATCCATGATAATAAGTGAACCTCCAGGAGGGATATTTAATCTTCTTTTGATAAAGGATCCAACAGCATCCCCTGTTACTGCACCAAAGCTTTGTAAGAAGCCATTAGTTAGGGGAACAATAAATGGAGGATCAGCCATATTTTTGAAGACAATATTAGTAAACCACCATGAAATAAATATCCCAAAAAGAAAACCACTAATGAAACCAGCAGCAAAACCCCTCCATGTTTTATTGTTTCCAAGGATTCTTCTCCCATCAAACCAATTCTTTCTGAAGTCCATGGGAAGTCCTCCTCCAAATAGCATCGGAGTTGTATTTGATAAGAAAGCTGGAAGGACAAAAAATAGCGCATTAAAAACCTCTGATTCAGTTAAAAGTTGAAACCATGAAGGAAGCATTTTTTGTCACTTTTTTATAGAGTTTTTATGAGGAATTATACTTATTGAACGAGAATTATAAACTATTAAAATTTTCTCATGATAAGCAATTCAAGAAAATAGCTGAAGTGGTTAAAATACTTTAATATCAATATTTAGTAAGAGAGAATAAATTAGCAAATAGACAGGAGAATAGCACTTACCATTGAATATCTTTTGTAAGAACAGAATTAATCTTAAATTCCGCAATTCCGAATTACTACTTGACCCTAAGACTATGGATCCCAGTGCTAGCTGTATTTTCGTTTCCCATGCGCATACGGATCATTTACCACGAAGTAAGAGAAAACCCAAATTCACTCCAACTGCTGTGTGTTCAGAAGCAACTGCAAGACTCTTTTTTGAGCGTATGGGTTATAATATTCAGCAAAATAATACTTGGAAGAATGATGAATTTGAAATTAAAACCCTACCAGGTGGGCACACGTATGATTCAACAGTAGCTGAGATAATCGATCTTGAAACCAATCAAAATATAATTTATACAGGGGATATTAATATTGAAGATAGAGGATATCTGAAAGGTTACGAGCCGAAAAAATGCGATATATTAATTCTTGAAGCTACCTGGGGGGACCGTGACTACAGATTTCCATCTTTTGAGAAACAAATTGAACAAGCAAAAGAATTCATTAGTAATGAATTAGAAAAAGGTTATCCGGTAGCACTTCTTGGATATCCTCTTGGAAAATCACAATTATTGAATTATTGTCTTGGGAGTTTATGTGAAACACGTTATTCGAGTAATTCCATTTGGAAGATGGAGCAAGTACATAAAGAACTAGGATTAGAACTATTTGAAACAATGAAACTGCCACAAAATCCAGATGAAGAAGCATTAGTTGGTAACAGTCCTTGGTTACTATTCTATAATCACATTGGCAATCGAGACCCTACACTAAGTAGGCTAAAGACAAAATACAATTTGAAAGTTGTCGGTTTTTCAGGTTGGGCTAAAAATCTTGAAAACTACAAATATAGAATGGGTGCAGATGCTGCTTTCACAATCAGCGATCATTCAGATTATGGTAGTTTATTAGAAATTGTGAAGAAAAGTAATCCTAGCAAAATTTTCACTGTTTTTGGGAATGCTCAAGATTTAGCTAGAGACCTTCAAAAAGATGGTTTTAATGCTGTACCATTAAAAGAAGGACAATCTACATTGGATAATTTCTTTTAAAAGTAAAATATCAGTCTTCTTGAATTTCTAAATGCTCTCGAGCATAAATAATTAAACCTCTACGTTTTGCAAATTTCACTGCAGAATCACTGAATATATTTGTCACTATCATTCCTTTTCTGTCATTCAAATCATTTAAAATTCGTTCAAAACGTATTAGACGATCTACTCCTACAGCTCGTTTCCAATCAACAACTTTCACAAATAATTGATTAATTTCTAAATC
>DAOVHJ010000049.1 GCA_030671945.1 Candidatus Heimdallarchaeota archaeon | reverse complement strand
TGATTGTTGATGAATTCAGTTGTAAAGGTTTTAACACTAATAGCTTCATGAAATTTTTCGGGGGAATGAACAAGGGAAGACCTAATGCCAAGGACCTTAAACATGCTGAAGAGTTTGCTCAAAAACTACTCGGAATCTGAAGTTTCCTTTGGTCTAACTCTATCGAACCAGTCCCAATTAATCTCAATATTATCAGTAATAGTATTTAATCGCTTGATTTCATCTTTTGTCATTCGCCATTCAGTTGCATGAATGTTGCTTTCAATATGGCTTCTTTTCTTTGCTCCTGGGATGGGGATAACCTCTTTATCTTTTAATAACCAATTGATTGCCACTTCTGAAGGACTGACGTCATGGTTTGCAGCAATTTCTCTCAAAGCTTCGAATAATTCTTGAGATCTATCAAAATTCTCCTTATGTCGAAAGAGCTCATATTGATTACGAAAATCATTTTCAGGAAAGGTGGAATTTTTATCATAATTAGTTGTTAAAAACCCACTCATTAAAGGATAATAAGTTAAGGCAGACATTCCTTTTTGTTTCAGAAATGGAATTATTTCTTTTTCGATATTTCGCTCAAGTAGATTATATTCCACTTCATTAACAACTATCTCTCCGTTTTCTAAACAATCCATGGCTTCTTGTACTAATGCATTATGAAAATTAGATAATCCAACATATCGAATTTTTCCCTCTTCCAATAATTGATCCATAGCTTTCATTGTTTCAGATATTGGGTAATAACAAAAAGGCCAATGAACCAAGTAAACATCAATATAGTCTGTTTGCAATTTTTTTAGACTGTGATTAGCTGATTTTATAACATTTTTATAATGTAAGTTTATATGAGAAACTTTTGTTACTATAACAGTATCTTCTCTATCTCCTCGGTCTTTTAGTACATTACCAATATGCTCTTCTGTCAATCCACCCGCATATTCCTCAGCTGTATCAAGTAAATTAATACCATTATCTAATGCGAAATTTAAACAATCATAGATTTGTTCTTTGTCTTGTATTCCTTTAGATTTATGACCAAAAGCTAGTGTTCCTAAACCTATTCGTGAGACTTTTAGATCTGAATTTCCAAGTTTAATTTTCTCCATTTTCCTGACCCATTTATAGATAATAAGAAATTAGTTTTTTATCTTTAGTACTAGTCTTTATTTTTCCATGAGAATTTCTGAGAAACGTTTTTTAGATACAACCTATGTTTTAGCTTATCTTTATTGGTGGTTAGCTTGACTGTGGATGTTTTTAGACGATTACAAGAGCATTTTGATAGTTTCCCAATGCGATTTCCAGCAACAGAGTCAGGAGTAGAAATTCGATTATTAAAGAAATTATTCACTCCAGATGAAGCTGAAATTGCTTTAGTTCTTAAATGCGGTTATCCCGGAATATTGGATATGAGTGAGACAATAGAGACGATTTTCGATCGTGTAAAGCATTTGGGATTTTCTAAAGAGGAAGTAGGACAACACTTGGACAAAATGGCAAAGAATGGAGCAATTGCGGGGGTCACAAAAGATGGTAAGAAAATCTATACAAATGCCTTACTCATTATTGGGATTTATGAATTTCAAGTGGATAAACTAACTGAAGAATTTCAAAAAGATCTCGATCAATATAAGGCAGAAGCTTTTTGGCCAGCAAATAGAGACATTGGAGTTGGTCAATTACGAACTATACCTGTAGGGATAAAAATCAAACATGAAAACCCAATCATCAAGTATGATGACATTAAGATTCAATTCGAAAAATCAGAAGGTCCTTTCGCAAAAATGAATTGTGTTTGCCGACAATCAAAAGATCTAAAAAATGAACCCTGTCAAGCAACTGACCGACGAGAAGTCTGTATGGCAATGGGTGAAATGGGTCAGATGTACGTAGAACAAGGATACGGTCGTGAGATAATTAAAGAAGAAGCTCTTCAATACTTGAAAAAGAATGAAGAAGATGGATTGATTTTTCAATTAAGTAATTCACAAGAAATGGTCTTTGTGTGTAGCTGTTGTACTTGTTGTTGTGAAGGTTTAGCTGAGTTAAAACAAATGCCAAATCCTGCAGATTACGCTTCAAGTAATTATCAAGCAGTAGTTAATGAAGAGCTATGCAGTGGATGCGGTAATTGTGTAGAAAGATGTCAAATGGATGCAATAACTCTGGAAAGCGAATTCGCTGTCATAGAACAAAAGAGGTGTATAGGGTGTGGCAATTGTCTCATTGACTGTCCGGAAGATGCAATAACTCTCATTGTCAAAGAGAATCCTAGAATTCCTCCATTAACTTCTAGTGATTTGTTGTCGAAAATAGCTGAAGCAAGAAGAAAAGCTGAATCAAAATCTAAAGTTAATTAAATTAGTAATCGAATAAGAAAGCGAATGATGTAAAATGCGTGGTAAACAGAAAATCCTCTTTGTTTTGATAGTAATCTCATTTCTATCATTTACTGTTAGTAGTGCAAATCTTAACCTTGTCATCAATAATGGTGCAATTTATACATATTCAGATTTTATTCTTCCCGGAGAGGAATTAGTTTGGGACGTTGCAAAATTCGAAAAAGAAGATGATTTTGTTTGGGCTATAAAAGAGGGTATTTTTGTTGAAGAGGGAGATCAGATTAAATTAGTCGTAAATACAGATCCTGATGATTTAGATCTAGCAGATTATGATTCATTACAAAATACAACTCAACCTTGGGCTGAACATTATCTTAATGATATTGATTTAGGAGATATTTCTTCTGTGATTGAATATTTCGTTGATGCTTTTGATGAAAATCTAGGTTCACCTGAAAGACATTCTACACCAGAAAATCCTCATGGCTACTTATTACCCCCTCAGAGAGAGTCCGCAACCGATAGTATAGATAACCTTTTCGAGTATCTAGTAGATCAAGAAGAACCTTATCAATACAATAATGATAGTGGTTTATATGAAGTGTATATGACAAATGATCTCTTTGTTATAAATTGGGTATATCATGAGAAAGGATTGATTTCAATAAACGATGAATCTTATGAACTTGATAGGATTTCTGAAATCAGTTACAATTTAGCATGGGGTTATTTAGATAGAATGAAACTTTACGAGAAATATGTTAGTGATGGTAAAGGAGAAATTCTGGATTTTGTATTATTAAATTCCAGAAGTACTCAAAAAGTTACAGTTCAATGGCTCATAGGATTAATAGCTTTATTTACACTAGGAACTATTGCTGTCTATATGAGAAGAAGTAATTAATCTTCATTTTTATAAATAAATAGATTAAATTACTTTGCAGTTATAATTTGACTGAATTCTAATGAAAGAGAAAACTAAATCTTTTTTGCAAGAATTATTCATTCTCCTTTCCGGCACATTAACCGTTATGGCTGGAGCAACCATCGCACCAATTCTTAAAGAAATGGCTGTTCACTTCTCACACATTTCAAATATCGAATTGTTATCAAAATTAGTTCTCTCTGTAACTCCTTTAGCTATTGCTGTTGGGGCAACATTTATCGGAGTAATCATTGATAGATTCGGAAGAAAAACCGTTTTAGTAACAACAACTGTTCTCTATGCATTATTTGGTACTGTTGGCTTTTATGCCTTGAACATCTATATAATTATAGCAAGTAGGATTTTGCTAGGCTTTGCTGTAGCAGGTATAATGACAAGTTGCACTACACTTATTGGTGATTATTATTTTGGTGAAAAACGAAATCAAGTACTAGGATTCCAATCTACTCTCATGTCCTTTGGTGGAGCGTTATTTGTCTTACTTGGTGGGGCATTAGGGAATATAGCATGGAATTATGCTTTTCTTGTTTATTTCTTGTCTTTACTAATACTCCCTGGAGTTATAATATTCATTCCTGAACCAAATAGAGCTATTGAAAAAGAAGAAGATCAAGAAAAACTAAGAGATGATACAATAGAGGAAAGTGCTGGTTTTCCAATAAAAGTTGGGTTATTAAGCTATACACTAATGTTTCTAATTATGGTTGTTTTCTTTTTTATTCCATCACAATTCTCATTTTACTTAGCGAGTTTTGCTATCGAAAGTGAATTACTTATTGGTTTAGCAATTGCTGCTTCAAGCATAGCATCTGGAATAGCTTCATTTTTCTTCAAGTATGTAAAGAAGACATTAGATACACAATTAATATTCATAATAACAATGACCCTTGTTGGAAGCGGTTTTCTCCTCTTATCGTTTGCTTCTAAATTCTGGATTGTTATGCTAGGTTCCGGAATAGCGGGATTAGGATGGGGAATATTTATGCCAAACATTAATTCTTGGTTGTTGCAGTCCACACCTGATAGACTAAGAGGTAGAGTAGTTGGCATATTTATCACACTGTTATACTTAGGACAGTTTGTCTCTCCATTAATTGCTGAATCAATTATCCCTAATGTGGATCTTTTTAATCAAGAAAATATTTCAGGCTTATTTTTGATTGGTGGAATAACTGTTTTTATATTAATCTTAATGCCAATAGCTCTATTACTTGTAAATATAGTAAATAACAAAAAGGACATTGATGATACTCATGATGAAGGAATTGGTGTTTGAGAACTATTACAGTTTTTATGAAGAGATGCAATTAGTTTCTATTTTTTATTTCATCTAGCTAAAATTTTGCATAACAAAATCTCGAACTTTTTGATGTGCTTCTTCTGATTCAGGTATTTCTGTACCATAACAAAATTGTGGGAATGCATGTAGCATATCTTTCCATTCCTCCCATTGAATTTCTACTCCCGCGGTTTTTGCTTTATCTGCAACTCTTTTTGCATCATCATATAGCATCTCAGTGGTGGAAACTATGAATAATAATGGTGGTAATCCTTTATACTCACCAAACAGCGGGGATACAAATGGATTTGTTGCTTCTTCAGTTTTTAAATTAAGATAATTATTAACAAATCGGTACAGATTGAGTCCAGCAATCATTGGATCTGTGGGTATATTAGCAAAGAAAGATTCTCCTGAAAAGGTTAAATCAGTCCAAGGTGAGAATAGAATTGCACTATTGGGTAATTGCTCTTTTATTGCTTTTAGTTTTAGTAATAAAGCGAGTACCAAACCACCACCAGCTGAATCTCCTGCAAAAATGATGTCTTCTGGTTTGTATCCTTCTTCTTGCAACCAATTGTATGCAGCTAAGCTTTCTTCAATAGCTGAAGGATATTGATACTCAGGTGCAAGTCTATAATCTATGACCAATATTTTTCTATTTGTGTTGTTAGCAATTAAACTTGTAAATCCTCTAGATGCTTTAATAGAACCAAAATTATAACCTCCTCCATGAAGATACAAAATTACTTGTTTATCATTAGCATCATTAGGTATTTGCCATTCGGCTTTTATTTCTCCAATATTGATTTGTACTTTTTTTATTGTTTTCAAATGTTGAGCTTTTTTCCATAATTTTTGCATCGATCTTTCAAAAGCTGCTCTATAAACTTTTGTGATATACAGATTTTCTTTGGCTGTTAATTCAAATTTCGATTTAGCTTCAGAATTCATCTTTTTATGTTCAAGAAAATAACTATATTCTGCATTGACCTTATCATATAATTTCATCGGATTTATTTTTATTTTTGGATGTAGAAATGCATAAATTAGCGCACTTGTAAATTGCCATTTAGTTATTTTAGAATATAGTTCTGCTACATCTTCTCGCAAATTACTGTATTTATTCAATTAACATTCCTCACCAAGAAAAGTTATGATAATTAATTCATAGTAACATAAAAAGGATTGTGAGAATAAACTAACTAATTAAACAAGAATTAATATATCAAAATAACTAACATTTTATTGTATGCAAAAGATAATCTATCTAACTTCTGAAGTAAAGGGATCTAAGGAAGAAGCATTTGATTATTTCCTTAATGCTAAGTATGCTCCTGAAGCTATAATTGAAACAAAGGTTGGAGGAAAATATGAAACTTATTGGAATCCTCCAGAAAGAGAAGATAATAGTACCATAGGTTGTAAGATAACAGCTTTAGAAAAAAAATAAACTTCTAGCTTTTGAATGGAAAGGTCCAGTAAATTTTAAGGAATTTATGAACACCTGATAGACTAAGAGGTAGAGTAGTTGGCATATTTATCACACTGTTATACTTAGGACAGTTTGTCTCTCCATTAATTGCTGAATCAATTATCCCTAATGTGAATCTTTTCAATCAAGAAAATATTCCTGGTTTATTTTTGATCGGTGGTATTGCTGTTTTTATACTAATTTTAATGCCATTTGCCCTTTTACTAATCAATATAGCAAATAACAAAAAAACAACAAATGAAACATTTGAAGAGAAAATTAGCACTTGATTTTTTTCTTACAAAAACCTAAACAATTCTTGACCTATAGTTTCAAACCTTTTCTCTGAATGTAAAAGATAACTGCTCCATCATCAAGCTCATTTCTGGAAATAATCTTGTGACCAAATCTACTACATAAATCATCTACAGCATATTGGAAATTTGTATTTTTATAGCTAATTTTCAGAATAGCTCCAATTGGGATTTTCCGAATATTTAATAGAAATCGCATAGAAGGGATTAGACAAGGGTTGCTTTTCGTATCAATAAATAAATCAAATTTCTCGTTTTCGTTCATTGTCACTGAATTATATAACGTCCTTATTAAAAAAGCTAAGTCTATTATAATCCCGCACAGTATCCTTTCTATCTTTGATAACAATTGATAAAAGTAAGTAACAGAAATTGTAAGTAGTTTTTATTTTATATAACTAAATCATAAATAATAATAGATATCTAGGTAGTGCAAAAATATGAAAAAAAAGGATAAGAAGATCGATATTGCATTCTACTCAAAGATGTATCAACTCATGTATAGGAGCAGAAAATTTGAAGAAATTGTTATGCAGCTGTGGCATGAAGGTACTATATTTGGTGAAATGCATATGAGCGTTGGAGAAGAGGCGATTCATGCTTCAATTATTAAAAATCTAGAAGATGGGGATGCAATCGCCGTTGATCATCGAGGGACAGCTCCTTTCTTTATGCGTGGGATTGATCCAATCTCTCTTTTGTTAGAATTTATTGGACACAAAGATGGGTTGTGTTCTGGACAAGGAGGACATATGCATCTCTTTTCAAGGGAACACAATATGACTTCTTCTGGGATCGTAGGAGCAACAGGTTCAACAGCAATGGGTTTTGCATTATCTCATAAGTATAAGAATAACAAAAATATTGCCGTTGCTTTATTTGGGGAAGGAGCAATTAATCAAGGAATGTTACTGGAATCGTTCAATATGACTTCAGC
The DNA here is from genome assembly GCA_030671945.1 of Candidatus Heimdallarchaeota archaeon. Classification (GTDB taxonomy): domain Archaea; phylum Asgardarchaeota; class Heimdallarchaeia; order JABLTI01; family JABLTI01; genus JABLTI01. The sequence continues at coordinate 3,702 of DAOVHJ010000049.1, read as the reverse complement.
GCTAGAACTTCCTGTATTATTTGTATGTAAAGATAATAACTGGGCAATTACAACCCAATCAGATTCAGTAACTGGTGGCGTATTACTCGATCGCGCTCAAGGGTTTGGTATTGCTGGAGAGAAAATTAACGGTCTAGATTTTCAAGAATCTTTTTCTAGAATTGGCTACGCTATTAAGACCATTAGAAAAACTGGGAAACCATATTTTATTCATGCAACATGTGTTCATAGGGAAGGACATTTTCTTGGAGATCAACTTATTGCGCTCCATCGCACAACTGGGAAAATTCTAGGAGATCTAGTAGGATCCCTTACAAAATCGCTATTCAAACTTAAGGGTGGTTTGGTAGGTGAACGAGGTGAAAGTTTAGGGCATATTCTAAAGATAATGACAAGCTCGAAACATCAGTTAAAATCGTCTGTTGATCCTTTAGTTATTGCTAAGAAGATGCTTAAGAACCAAGGAGCGGATGTGCTCTCGGTTGAAAAAAAGGCAGATCAAGAAATTGATCAGATTTTGAAACAAACATTGCAAATTATTCAAGGAGGAAATCAACTATGAAAAAATTAAGTTTCGCTGAAGCAGTTGAGAGTTGTTTAATGCAAAAAATGGCAGAAGATCACAGTGTATTTATTATGGGTGAAGATGTCCAGATGATGCGATTAAACATTTTAGCTCGATTCGGGAAAAACCGTGTTATCAATACACCGATAAGTGAAGCTGCATTTACGGGAGCTGCAATTGCTGCTGCAATGTCTGGTTTACGTCCTGTTGTTGAAGTTATGTTGGTAGATTTCATTGGTGTGGCTGCTGATTCTTTTCTTAATAATGCCTCCAAACTCTTTGATTTTTCAGGTGGTAAATGGAACGCACCAGTAGTATATCGTTGTGCTTGTGGTGGAGGATATGGTGATGGGGGACAACATGAACAATCGTTATGGGGTTGGCTGGCTCATATTCCAGGAATTTCAGTTGTTGTTCCTTCTAATCCAATTGATGCTGGAGGATTATTATACGCTGCAATCGAACATGATCATCCTGTCTTTTTTCTAGAACACAAACTTTTAGCTCAAAATTGGTTGGAATATATGGGAATTGGCGGAAGATCTACAGTGCAATTTGATGTACCTGAAGATGGTGCTTGGGGTGAAGTTCCTAAGAAATGGACTCCCATACCATTAGGTAAATTAAATGTGGTTCGAGAAGGAAAAGATATCACTTTAATTAGCGTTGGTGTAGGTGTGCATCGGTGTGTAGAAGCAGCAAGCAAGTTAGAAGAAGTGAGTATTAGTGCTGAAATACTTGATTTACGTTCGATTTCTCCACTGGATATAGAAAATATTCTACAATCCGTCAGAAAAACAGGTGCAGTAATTATTGTTGATGAGGATTACAAGGAATTCGGATTATCTGGAGAAATTGCTGCAATTTTGGCAGAAAACCAAATTGAATTTAAATATGGACGAGTCTGCACCGAAAAAACTATTCCCTTTAACCGTGAATCAGAAGATGAAACCTTGCCTAATGTAGCTAGAATAATACATATGGTGAAAAAAGTTGTGAGTTAAATCATAATCTGTCAAAAGTACTTCAGAAACCTGATAGTAATGATTTAGACCTAAAGCAAATGAAGCCTATATTGATCCCCATCTTAAAATGCTTTTCTTGCACTTTTGAACGACTATTTCCAACACATTATCCCAAATTATGGAATTTGAGAATGGTTATCTGATTTGCAGGAAATGCCAAGAAAAAGTTCCTATCCAAGAATGCTCTAAATGTAATCAACCTCTAGGTATTGGCGTTAAAAGAATGGATATTGATTGAGTGGTAGAATTTTAGGTTCATTATCTTCGGGTGAAGTAGTGTTTTATGATCTAAAAGAGATTTACACTAATACTAGCAATCAACTTCCAAGTTCTTCAACAATTATAAGATTGTTTAGTCTGGTTCTTGTGATTATTATAAAAAGAAAACGAATATTTCACAATATACCTTTATCCTGAGATATCAACTCGTTTTTCGAATCTTGTAACTAATTCATCAATTCTGCTGTAATCATCAATTGTGACGGTAATGGCCTCTTGAGGACAAACCCGCTCACACCTTCCACATCCCTTACAATTCGTTGAATTTATATTTGTTTTATTGTTTGTCATTTGTAATCCGTTATATATACACACTTCGAAACACGTTCCACATCCAACACACCTTTCAGAATTAACTCGAACTTCTACTCCTTCCATTCGTTTAACGATTTGGTTTAAAATTTCAGGATCATATTTCATCAAACTGACAATACAGCAGCATGAACAACAATGACAGATGGACATAAATTCATGCTCATAGTCCAAAACATGATAACGTCTTGCATCTTCCCTTAATTTGCCTAAATGTGGAACCAGTCCATTTTCATAAGCGAGTTGTTCTCGTTCTAATGCTTCTTCTTTAGTCACAATTCTCGCTCCCGGAAATTTTGAAAGGTTCATTTTTGCAGCACCTTTTCCCAACCAGGTACAACCTAAAGAAACATCATGATTTTCACACTTGTTGGAAATTCGGCACGGGCAATCCATTAACACGATCGTTCCCGCTTTCTTGATGAAGTACTCTGTTACCTTATAATGCAATATCTGATCTTCATAGGTTCCTAAAGAAATATTTACTGGGATAGGCGTGCCCGTTTGGGTTTCTGAACCTTCGGGATAAGCAATTTTTTCATAAATCCAACTAATTAATGGTAGTTTACCTAATCTAGCAAGAAATTTAATTATATTTGCCTTTCGAGTATTTCTCTCGATTGGTTTTAACTTATTTTTCTTCATATGAATTCAATCTATTTTTTTGACATCTATTTAAATTTATCAAGAAAGCTAATACGTTTCTTTCTTATTGCATCTGCATCTGGTCCTACCCACATAAGATGACCGCCAAATGTCTCAAAAATCTCTGCTTGAGAAATGGAATCTATAAGATACTCAGCATGTTCCCATTTAACGTCATTATCTTGTCGGCTGTGAATTATTAAAGTTGGACAACGGATATTGCTTGTTTGCATAGGTTCTATGGTTCTAAACAATCTAAGATCATTTTTTAATCCGATATCACGGTCACTTAATGGTGCAGTATTTTCCATGAATTTCTTAAACAACTCAAAATCAGCTGGATGTGATTTTACATACTTAAGAAACACCTTCCTCTCATCTTTGGACAGAGTGGTTTCCACTTTTAATACCATGTTTATGATGGCTAAAGGCATTAATTTGAAAAATATTACCATCATAATAAAGAACATAAAATCTTGAATTCTAGGATTCATTAGGACTTTCGCAAAAAGTGATCCTTCAACATCATCAGCAGGAATAAACTCACGGGACACAGCTCCTTCTAACAACAAACCTATAACTTTCTCAGGATAATTTTGAGCAAATTCTAATGCAATAGGTCCTCCAGCAGAAAAACCTACTATAATTACGGTCTGTAGACCTAATTTAGTTAAGAGTGCATTGAGTAAATCTGCTTGTTCTTTTATCGTATTATGTTGTATTGGTGTACGTAAGTAACCTGGTCTTGAAAAACATAAAACTTGATATCCCTCTGAAATAAGATGAGAAAGCAAAAGACCATGATCAAAACCTCCTGGTCGTCCATGACACATCGCAATTGTTGGACCTGTTCCTTCCATCCAATACTCAACTAGT
>DAOVHJ010000340.1 GCA_030671945.1 Candidatus Heimdallarchaeota archaeon | reverse complement strand
GTGCATTGCGTCTATATTGACTGTATCCCCAGAACTTAACCATGACTGAAGTGGGAATTGAGCTGATTTCGTTACTGGTGCTAGAAGCAATAGTATGCTCATAAATACTGCATTACTACCTGAAGTCAAATCAGTAACAAGTAGACTGTTTGTTTGTAAGTAAGCCCATGCAAGAAATGCTAGAAATCCAACATCTCCTATACCAGTCATAATTAGTGCTTTGATACCACTTAAAGCTGGTTTTCTTCCTTCTTCACCTTTCTTCATATAGTGGTGAGCTATCAGGAAAAATGAACAAAGTCCTACGATTTCCCAACCAAGGAAGAGGAAAATCATATCATGTGCAAGAACTAAAAGTAACATTCCTCCAACAAACAATTGCATAAAGAACCAATATCTTGAACGATGTTTGTCTTCAGCCATATACTCCAAAGAGAAGAATGCGATTAACATGCTTAGAACAGTCACAATAAGTGTCATCAGCACGGACAATGTATCTAGATAAAATCCAGACTGAATCACTTGATCAGTTGTGCTAGCAAGATCAGAACCTGCTGACCAACTCAACCAGTTGAAATCATATGGTTTTGGAGCTCCATCGAAAAGTATGAAGATTATTACAGCAGTAACTGCAGATACTGCAATGGTTAACACACTGAATATATCTCGAATTGCAGTCCATTTTTTTAGCAACAGTGAAATAAATGCTCCTACTAAAGGTGACAGTACTGTTATTATTGAAAGTAGAAAGAGTGTTTCTATCATCATCATCACCTTTTCAATGTAGACATTTCATCACTATCCACACTTTTTGCATGACGATAGTTGTTAATAACAATTGCAAGACCGAGAGCCATTACTGCTGCACCTATTGCCAATGAAATTACTGGAAATACTTGTGCTAAAGCAGTAAATTTGTTTCCTTCAGCTGTAATTTCTGTTCCTAATGCAATGAAGATTAAGTTTATTGCAATAATCATAATCTCAATACCCATCAGTATCTTGATGACATTACTCTCTCCGAGAAGTGCAAATAACCCAACACCGAATAAAATAACGGCAAGTATTAGTAAATGCACTTGATCAATCATACTTTTGTCTTCTCCTTAAGTTTCTTTTTCTTCTGATGGAAGAACAAAACACCTATTCCAACAGTAGTTGCAAAGAAGATAATTCCTTGAAGAATTATATCTGTTGCTCTTTCGTCCCATAAATCACCAAAACCAATGATTGTTCCGGTAATCGAAGTAATGTCGTACTGAATTATTACCCATATGAAAATTCCTACAATTATAGCAACAGCTACGAAAGCAATAACAGTTCTTTTCCAACTGAATGTTTCGTCTTTGTGTCTTTCTGTTAAAGCTACTACAGTTATAAATAGGGAAGTTAAACCACCACCAAAAACGATAACTTGAATCCAAGCAAATAGTGTTACTTCAAAGAGCAATAAAACACCCCATATGGCGAGGTTCATTACTACCAGACTTACGACAGATAACATCAAATTTTTGTATTCAATCGCAAATATAGCAGCTATTATTGCAATTATCATTAGTACGTAAATCATTATTGTTAAATCAACCATTATTCTGAACCTTCTTCTGGTAATGGATCCATTGCTTCTCTTGCATACTTCCTTTTGACTGCTACAATCAAAGTTATGAAAACTATGCCTGTATAGATTAGTGAAGCAGCAATCATATTATTTCCTGAAACAAAGAAAGCTGTTGTTAGAATAAATACAGCGACTTCAAACAATACAAATAAAGCTATGTAGATGTATGTATCAAAAAAGACTCTTCTGGGTTCTGCTTTTATTGAGCCTTCACCACTTGAGAAAAGAGCTCTTTTCATTTTGCTTTGTGTAGGTGGTTGCGTTCCTAGAATTTTTCTTACTCTTCTACTTAACAACCAAACTAACAAAACTACTAATACTGAACCACCAAGAACAATTACAAATGCTAAAAATATATTTTCCATTTTTACATTCCTCCTAGTACTAGTTTTAATGCCAAGGTTAGCATCAGTGCAACGATTGCTAAAGGTAATATGATTTTCCAAGCTAATCTTATGGTTTGATCTATTCTGATACGAGATATTATTGTTCTCAAGAAAGACATGAAAGCGATAACAAGTATCAGTTTAACCATAAAGAATATGAAATGCAACAGACCATTAACAGCGTTACCAAATTGAAGCTCAAAGCCTATATAGGGACCTCCAAGGAACAAAGTAACAATCAATCCGCTTAAGAAAAATGCACTTATTCTTTCTCCAAGATAAATCAGCTCATATCTCCACCCACCATATTCAACCAACCAACCATCTGCTAATTCAGTATGAGCAACTGGAGAATCAAATGGAAGTTTCTCTAATTCTGCCATCGTTACAAGAATCGAAATGAGAGCAGCTATAACGATTCCAATAATGTACAAAAAGCCAAGAGGTTGTTCCCCTACTATTTTGTATAAGTTCTTACTTATGTAACCTAGTGAAAGTTCTGCATTGGGATCTGTATTTCCGATACCAACAATAAGAACTGGTACAAGTAAGCTAAAACCAAAAGGAAT
>DAOVHJ010000091.1 GCA_030671945.1 Candidatus Heimdallarchaeota archaeon | reverse complement strand
TTCTTCTTGCTGTCGATTTGTGCTTGAGCAATTTTCTGGAAACCGATAGCATTTGCTAATACAGGATCTTCCGGAACAATTACCTCTTCTGGTGATTGTACTACATTGTTTTCGGTTAGAATATTTTTCATACGTTCACCAAAGACTTCAGCACCACCACCAGTTAGAATGACTTTTTCAATCCAAGCATCGGGTGGGAGGGTTCCAAGTAAGGTTGATAATTCATCCACTATGATGTCTGCGATTGAATTGACATAATAAGTGAGGGTTTCAGAAATATCATATTGCTCTCCTGCTACCATTACATTCTTTCTTCCAATCTCTATGGATTTAATCAATTCAAATGGTCGCAAAATTTTCCCTGTTTGCTGATTCAAGTTACTAGCAATTCTTTCAGCAAGGGTAGTTATTGATTCTTGTACACTTCCACTTGCTGTTCGCATTAGTCTACCTTCATAAACAGTAAGAATATTTGTTGCACCAGCCCCGATATCCACAACTACTGCATCAACTGCTCTTTGTTCACCAGATGATTTCAGGATTTCATAATAAGATCCATAACAAACTGGCATTACTAGGCATTGGTCTATCTTAAGGTTGATTTGTTTTTCTTCACCTGTTGCATCATTTGCAACATTTATTGTCATAGCTCCTTTCAGACCTTTGCTTAAAGTTACCATTTCATCTTGAGGACTAGCAACTGGTACTCCAGTAGCAACTATAAAATTACCATAGTCCTTTTCTACGAAATTCGAAAGAGCTGCTTTTATTGCTATGATTGCATCTTTCAAACTTTTCATTTTACCTTTGTCTGCTAATGGTCGTTTTATTTCGCTTTGTAGTCTTGCTAATTCTCCTACGAAGTATTTCTTCCCATCATCAGTTTGTAGCATAAGATTATTTATCCAAGATTTATCAGTCCCTAATCCTTTCCATCCAGGATTTGGATCACCAACTAAACTTGGAATTTTTACAATTTTTTTACCACCAGGTCCTACTAATTTAGTATAGCTCGTACCAAGATCTATTCCGATTGCCATTGTATCGCTTTTTTTGGACAATATATTACACCCTGCCTTGTCTATAAATTTCTAATTAAGTATTAAAACATCTAATTAAAAGCTTTAATGATGGTGCACTTTTTGAGAAAAAACTATTGCCCCGTCCGAGGTGTTCTTTGTCTTCTCCTAGGTCGTCTTCGTTCTGTTTCCTTCTCTACAGACACTGGGTGAATAACGGGTCTTTGTGCTGCTGCTTCCATTCTTTTTGTTGCTCTTTTTTGGATGAATTGTACAGTTAATCCAACGAGTAAGAATAGAACTGTCAAGGGAGCTAAAACCATCATAATCATTTCTGGTTGTCCAGCTTCAATACTATTAACTATTGAATCTGGCATATTGAGAAATTGCAGAATCGTTACTGGATTCAAAGCAAGCCATGAAAGTAACAATAATGCTACCATTCTAAATAAGGTGCCTGAGGTTATAATAAGAATTAATCTAGCCAGGGATGGAGTATATGCTGAGGCTGATAATGACACAGCAATCATCGGATCATCTCGTTCTAGTTGCTCATAATAACTCTTGAGACGATTATTCATTTTGTCCCAATCCTCATCAGGTGAAATTCTAAACAATTTCTTTCCAACTAAGCCTTTTATTCTTGAGAACGCTGTACTTACAGTCATTCTAGCCCTTGACGTGTTTTTGCTACCTCGTATACCCATTCTTTCAGGTTCTTCTTCTTCTGTTTCCGGTTTTTCTTTTTTCATCCTCTCTAAAGGCATCTTGAATTCTCTTATTCTCTTTATATTGCTTGAGATTCTCCTATGTCTGTGGATATTAGGACCTATTACATTGTACACGTAACTTGCCTGAAAACTCAATTCTAATGAGAAGTAAATTAGGAAAGCAGTAATTACTAATTTCGAGAAAATCATTTGAGTGATATTTCCACTAGCAAGGTCAATATCTATCAACAATTTCCCACTTAAAGATGCTAATCCAAGAACTATATTCATTCCAAAAAAGGAAATTGCTGAAAGTGCAGGATTGCATTCTCGTAGGAATCCTAAACCAGCGATTAGCGCAATAAATAAGATAATCATAATAAAGAAGGAATAAAGAGGTTCGAAGAGATTTGGTTGAGCAAAAAATTCCAACGGATTCAATATAATTTGTTCAATTTCTACTCCCATGATAGTATCTCCTCCTCCAAAAACTGCTGAATGAAAACTATCCATTAATGCTACTGCTCCAGAATCATCATATCCTAGTAGGTAGGCAATTCCATAACCAATTAAGAGAAACAAAATCTCGAAAATAAAGACGAAAAATTTCAAGCTATACCAGAATGATTGGAAATTCCATGTGGAGGTGTCGATTGAGGAGATTACTAGCGCAAGAGCAGCTATGAAAACTAGAGCAGCAAATACTCGGGTCATGTTTAGGAGATTTCGCATCTTCCTTACTTTATCTGCTTCAACTCTGGTACCAATTACTTCAGACAAGTCCAATACCTCTCCTTTTTGCTTCTATATATTCATTAATTACTGATACCAGGAAATCATCTGGTCCTACAGAAATAACGCCTGCTCTGTATCGTTGGATATCTTTACTCAATCTTGATCTAATATCATAATATTCTTCTGCAATTGCTTCTCCTAATGCTTTTTCAGTTGGACCTAATCGAGTATTCTGAATTTCAAAGAAAGGTCCAAATGGTGATATAATTATTACATCAAATCCAGCTGCAGATGCTTTACGAATTCCATCAAGAATATCTTTCTTCTTTCCTTCGAGATCTGTGATAATTAATAGTAATCCTCTACTTCTTGTACGCATTATTAAGTTCTGAACTGCTCTTGTAAGATAGGAGGGGCCTCTCGGGGCTACATAGGCAAGGTCTTCAATGATTCTATTAAATTGGGTAGTTCCGTGACCTGGTTTAATAAATGTGTTAACTTTGCTATTGAAAGTCGCAAGTCCAATCATATCTTTTCTTTCTTGTGCCATATGGGATAATAATACCACTGCACGAATGCTAAATTCTAGCTTTGTGTTTCGTATTAATCCTTGATCCATGCTTTGAGACGTATCTAGTAGAACCATAACACGGATATTTTTCTCAGTTTCAAATTCTCTGATTTGTAATTTGTTTGTTCTACTAAATGCTTTCCAATCAATATATCTAAAAGCATCTTCTGGATGATAATCTCTAATTCCCCAAAATTCCATGCCTGTACCTTTTAGTTTGGTTTTATGCATTCCAAACATTTTTCCAAGCTGTCTTTTTGCTCCTAAGGTTTTCAACTTCTTAATATCTTCATAAGATGGATAAACTAGCACTTCATCAAAGTCTTGCTTTATTGTCTCCTCTTCATAGAATCCTAATCGATCATGAATGATGACTTTTGTAGGGCCAACTTTGAATAATCCTCTTACGGGAGTTCTGAGAATGTAGGAAAATTCTGCTTTTGCATTAGCATTTATTCTTGTGTAGAGATAATTTTCTCCAAGCACCAAATCCATTGTTTCGGGGTATGCATCATATATTTCTAAATGATCAATGGCATTCGGTCCTTTATTATGAACAGTTATTCTTACGTGAATATATTCTCCGGCAAAGCATTTTCTTTTATCAAGAACTCGGTGAACAGTTATTCCTTCTGTATTTGCTTGTATCCGGAAGATTGGATAACCAAAAGTGGTCCCTATCACCATTAAGATTCCAATTAAGAGGAAATAAGTAACAATAATATCTGAGATTCCATAAGCTAATGGTTGCGCCATAAAGAGAATAACGATTTCAAAAATAGGTACAATTCCTTCTAGGGCTAGACCTATTGATATCATGAATAATCCTCCGAAAAGGATAAATGATCCTTTTTTTGAAATCATTTCTTGCTGCAACCTATTTTGCTTGATATGATTTATTTGGCATTTTTTCTCAGTTTAGTTACCTTTGTGCTCTTACTTCTTTGATTGGTATTTCTCTAATTATGTCCCTTATTATGGATTGAGAAGATATTCCTTCCAAATCAGCTTCAGGTTTGAGAATAAGTCGATGATATACAGCTTCAATTGCTATTCTCTTAATATCATCAGGAACGACATAATCACGACCACAAATAGCAGCATATGCTTTTGAAGTGTTTAACATAGAAATACTTGCTCTTGGACTACCACCTAATAATAAGCGAGGATCAGTTCGAGTTCTTATGGTAATATCTCGGATAAATTCTATGATGCCTTGATCGACATAGATGTTTTCCCTAACAATTTTCTGTAATCTAATAATTGTTTCAGGAGTAGTAATTTCGTTTAGTGTGTTATCCTCTGGTTGATGTTTCAGTTGAATGATTTTTTCCTCTTCAACTGGATTTGGTAATCCAACAACAGATTTCAATAAAAATCTGTCAAGTTGTGCTTCAGGTAAAGGATAAGTTCCTTCTTGTTCAATTGGATTCATTGTAGCAATAACAATGAACGGTGAGGATAAAGGATAGGTATTTCCTTCAATTGAAACTTGCCTTTCAGCCATTGCTTCTAAAAGAGCACTTTGAGTTTTTGGTGGCGCTCTATTTATTTCATCTGCAAGTAGAATATTTGTAAAAATTGGACCTCTTCTTAGTTTGAAGGTTCCTGATCGTTGATCAAATACATTGGTTCCAAGTACATCTGAAGGTAACAAATCTGGTGTGAATTGTACACGTTTGTACTTGCATCCTAGCGTTGCTGCAAAGAGCTTTGCTAAAGTTGTTTTGGCAATCCCTGGAACACCTTCAAGAAGTATATGGCCATCACATAGTAAGCTAAGAATCAAGTTTTGCACTGTATTCTTCATCCCTACAATGTGTCTTGATAATTCTTCTTGGATGCTTTTTGATATTCTTTCCACATCCGACACATTGACAAGTGAATCACCACGTGATGCTTTCTTGTCTGACGGAGGTGGTGGAACGAATTCTGACATTTTTTTATACCCCGAATTTTCTGTTTTTTATTTTACATCTGTTTGATGATCGTAAATTTTTTTATTTAACCTTGAGTTTTTGTTATTAATTCCTCAACATTTTTGAGGTCAAGAACTAGGTCAGTAAATTCTTCTTCTGAAATCTTTCTTGATTTCTGTATAATCAAATCAACACGTGTAAGCATTTTTTCAACATCTTCTAGATTGAATTGATTTGGAAAATGAGTTTCTAATAGCTCTACAATTTTTTCTGAGCTTAAATCCTCGGTAACAGCGTATTTCTTTATCAAGCGTCTTTTCAATCTCTTATATATTAAATCAAGAGCATTCGAAAATTGTTGATAATTCATGTACCAGGTCATTTTTGCTGCGAAGAACGACCGAGACCGGCTCTGTTTTACTTTCGTCATTAATAATGGAGAAGCTCCTCTTGATTTTGGATATCGTCTTCTCAAAAACATGAATGTAATAAATGGAAACAGGGGAGCGAGTAAAGGAAACATAGTAAATGAATTCACATAACGAAGATACATTCTGACGTACTCAAAAGGATCAATAATTCCTAGTGCAAATCTACCAGTTCTAGATGAGGAAAGATGAGATTCATCATAATAAATTCTGCGAGTGTTGTTAAAATCTAACCAATTAAAGACATTACTTGCTAATTGGGCATTGTCATAACCAAGCCCCATTAATTCATTTATGAAAATACTAGGATCAGAACAAACTAGGATATTCCCTACACCGATACCGCCCAAAGGTATTGGTACCATAAGCGAAAAGGATCCCTTCCATTCATCTTCATCAGGATAATAATCACCATCTTTAGCACTCTCCACATCCTTTTCCAACCAAGCAAAATCTGAAGACATTGCTATACCAGAAGCAATTGGTACACCAGATATAGAGAGTCGAGGATACCATTGAGTTTCTCCAGTAGCATTATCTACGCCCAAAAATGATATGGACGATGGAAAACTCGTTACTACTCGATTCACACCACTCATTGAGGTTGAACCTAGAAATTCAGGAAAGTTTCTAATTACAGGCATTACAGGGCTTACATGATAAGAATAAGCATCCATTAGTAGAGACCCGTTAATTTTCATTCCAGCGATTGGTAAAGTACTAAACCCAAGTGCGGATGCATTTATTTGGCTAATAAAAGGAGCGATTACAGTATTAACCAGTCCAAGAATATCATTTGCTCTTCCAAAATCATCAGCAATTATTACACTACCACCACGCATAATGAAATATGCCAAAGCAGCAGTTTCAGTGGGATCAAAAAATATTGTTGGTCCAATGATTGCCAAGACACCCATTTCATTTCCGTCAAGTCTTGTTAAAGAATTCAAAGTGGAAACAACTGGATGAAACTCGAATCCTTCATCTTCAAGATTTTCTCGGAGAGTACTAGTTCCATCCCAATATTCATTATAAATCGAGAACTGTCTAGTCCCTTCTTGACCGATCCTAGTTACAGATAAGATTATTGGCAAACAAAATATTATGAAGATAATCGATAAGATGAATGTATTTCGATTAAATTTTATTGTAGCCATATTCTTACCTCAAGTAGTTATTTAGGTTACATTGGGATCTTGTTTTAGAGCTAACTGCACATTTTCCAAGGCTTGCATAGCATGATTAAATTGATTTTTAGTGATTCTGTGATCACTAAAACGTGCTTCTTCATATCGCATTACAAGCATTGTGACATCACGAACTGGTATACGGTTTGTTGATGCAACTAATCGAGCAAGCTCTCTAGGAGATTGATCTCGAGCACTTAAAATCCTAAGACTTTGAATACATATTAGCTCAAAAGCTCTAAAGCCCAACACTATCCCTCGTCGATAATCTTTTGCTTTATCAGCTTCAGCAATCTGCTTCATAATTGATGACAGATCCATTAATTCAGCATCTGGACCGGGTAGAGTTCCTTTCTTTGATTTCCTAAACCGACCAAATGCATACACAACTGAAACAATGATTATGAGTGAAACCATTGCAATTAGTACGCCTATTACAGCCATATCAAATCCTCCTGGTTCTGCTGGTGGGGGATCTCCTCCGTTAGTGGTTTCGACTGGTAATGAGAGAAATTCAATATCGAAACTAAAATCGTAGCTTGGAGCATCATCAAAGGTTATTATGATTGTATATAAAGTATCGTTTGTATAACCCAATGATTGATTCACACCAATACTGAAATAACCACTATCATTGAGAGTATCACCAATGGAGCCTAATCCATTAATAGATATAGTAATGGTTCTACTTTTTATGGGTCGACCAAATTGATCCACTACAAATCCATTAAATGTTAAATTCGAATTAATATAGATAGATTCTCCCCCAATTGTCGTAACTTCTGAATCATCTATTACTATTGTTGAATTTAAAGTAATAGTATACACAGCTTCTGTAAAGATGTCTACTAGAAAACTGTAGTTAGAGGGAGTATAATATTGATTACTAGTTGAAAATAAATTAACTGTTCCATTTCTTAAAGTTGGATTGAATGTTGGCGGAACGAGTAAACTAATTGAAAATGCACCTGTTGGAGAGGTATAAGTTTCGTACACTAATCCGGATCCCTCCCATTGTGCTGAAATGTTCATGTTTGCAACAGCTGCACTACTATAAGCATCGCGTATAGTACCTGAAATTTGAAGCGTTTCATTTGGCATAGCAAAGGGATTTTCAACAAGAACAGAAGTGCCATTAACCGAAGGAGTCAGTATTGTAGAATTTCCTAAAACAGTGATAAATTCCGTTTCAGTTATAGCGGTTATCCCTTGACCTGTATCAACATCCACGGTTATCGGATTGTCACCGACGGGTAAGCTTGTTGCATTTATTATAAATGAGATACTAAAATTACCATTATCCTCTGTGGTAACACCTATTGTAGATGTACCAGCAACAAAGACAGTTAGATCAACACCATAACCGAATGGACCACCACCAATATCAGATAAAACACCTGATAATGTAACTGTAGTATTACCTCGAACTACTTCAGGATTAAATCCTATTCCTGGTGCAACAGGTTCGTCTATATCAAAAACAAGACCAGCCCCTGTAAACACGAAAATATTTGTTGTAACATTACACCAATCTGCTGCACTAGTTCCAAGTTCAGCTTCAGTTATTATATTTCCTACCGTATACGCTAAACTCAATGTGCTAATATTAAATGATCCTTCCAGAGGATAATCAACTCCGACAGTTGTACCCATTGGAACTGCTAGTATTGTTGCTGCAATATCAGCTATTATTGTAATATTATAGAGTGACCCTAACCAATCAAAAGTAATATCATGACCATTAGCATCTGAAACGAATTGAGGATCCAGAACTGTAGAATTATCAAATAGCAAACCAGCTACTACTGAAAATGAATCACCTTCGCGAACAATGGTAGTATTTGTTACCATTCCCATCTGAACTGTGGCATAGCATTCAATGGTATCTGTAGTGTATTGGCGATTTAGTTCTATAGGTCCAAGAAGTGGATCTCCAGGAAAAACAGCATAGACTGTGACTAATCCTACTCGTTTTGAATGATCATTATCTACACAAGTTATTGAAAAATT
>DAOVHJ010000244.1 GCA_030671945.1 Candidatus Heimdallarchaeota archaeon | reverse complement strand
ATGGGAATAATCAACTAAAAACTCAAAAGCATTTGTTCGTAACATTGAATCCAATGCATATTCAGTTATTTTTTCCATTTGTTTATTTGCAAATATGATTTTTCCTTGTTTTGTGAACAATAATACTCCTGTTAATGATTGCTCAGCAAAAGCTCTGAATTTCTCTTCACTCTCTCTTCTTGCTTCATCAGCAATAAGTCGCTCTATTGCATTAGTTAAAGTACCAGTAATCGTTTCAAAAACGATTTGATCTTCTTCAGGAATTTCCTTTGGTTCATATGCTGCAAGCTGTAGAATGCCTAAGAGCTCTTCCTTAGCATCAAGTATTGGCCAAGTTATAACTGCTCCAACATTCATACTCTTTATTCTTTCAAGGTAGATATCTGTTATTTTATCATGTTTTCTAATATCAGGAGCAAAAATTGCTGTTTTTGTTCGGGCAACTACTGCTATAATATAATCGGAACTATCAATTGGTATTGCTTGAATCACTTGACCAGTTGTAGTTTCAACCTGAACATTAGCAACTGGTTCAAGGAGTTTTTCTTCTTCATTATATAATCTAATCGAACCAACATCAAAACCTAAAGTTTCAATTAGACCATTAAGAATCCATTGACACAATTCAGGAAGCGTCGTTGCTTCTGCAGCTGCGTCTGCAATTATTTGGAATGCTTTTCGTTCGTTTCTTAATGAATCATCTGCTTTTTTTCTCTCAGTTACATCCCATATTATTCCTTGAAAATGAGTTGCCTTTCCTTCGGAATCCCGACGAATAGCATTGTAATTATAAATCCAATGAACATCTCCATTTTTTGAGAGAATTCTATATTCAATTACATATTCGTGACAATCTTTGATCTGTAAGTATTTTTGTTCTTCATCTCTTACCCTTTGTAAGTCACTAGAATGAATGATATCGGCAAAAAGTGATTTTTCAGAGTAAAATTCCTCAGGAGAATAACCAAAGAGAGCAACATTATCTGAAACAAACTCAACCGGCCATCCTTTGGCGTTTTTCCAAAGGAAAACCACTGCAGGACTAAGATTTATTGTTCTAACTAGTTCCTCTCGTTCATTATAAGCTCTTATTAGTGATTCTTCTTGTTTCTTTCGTTCCGTAATATCTAAGATTATTCCATGATAATGTGTTATATCACCATTGATATCCTTTCTTGGTGTAGAAAACTCCAACACCCATTTTATTTCACCCGATTTTGTTCTAATACGATAATCAATTGGAAATTCATACGGATATTCTTTCTGTGAATAAAGGTTTATTTCTAAGTTTTCTACTCTAGCATCCTCTTCCAAAATTAAGTCTCGATATGAGATTTTTCCTGAATAGAAATCCTCTGGTAAATATCCTAAAATATGAACATTATTTGTAACAAACTCAACAGGCCAGCCTTTTTCATTTCTCCAAAGAAAAATGATTGCAGGACTTATCTCTATGATTTGATTAATTTCTTCTCTCTCATGGAAGGCTTTTTCTAGAGCTTTTTCTGCATTAAATCTTTCAAGAGCATTTGCAAGCATAATAGTGATAGATTCGAAAAGTGATCTATCTTCATCTGGTATGGATTTCGGATTTCTGGCCGAAAGTTGTAAAGCACCTAAAATGTTTTTATCCTTATCTAGAATTGGCCAAGAAATTAAAGCCTTAATATTAAACAATTTCAGACGTGATTTATATTTCTTCAATTCAGGGATTTTCGACACGTCAGGAGCAAAAATTGGTTCTCTTGTAATTATAGCTTGGGAAATAATATACTGATCATCAGTAAGCTTCATAGGCCTTAATTCATTAATTTTATCTTGTGTTAGACCTTTAACTGCAAGAGGTGTTAATAGCTCTTTTTCTTGATCATAAATTCTTAATGTTCCAATATCAAAATCTAGATGCTCTAACAAGTCACTTAAAACTTTATTACAAAAATCTTGAATATCTGTAATTTGAATTGCTGCATTAGCAATTTTTTGGAAAACAAGTCTGTCTCTTTCTAAAGTTTCTTCAGCACGTATTCTATCTGTAATATCTCTGACTATACTCTGAATAAGGGTTCTTTTGTTTATGGGATCTTCAATTAATGATAGATTTACTTCTCCATAGAAAATCTCCCCATTACTTTTCTTGAATTTCCTAATATAGATAGGAAGTATCTTGCCTTTTCTGAGCTCTTCAAGTCTATCTAAACTATTCTCTCTATCATCTTTATAAATGAAAGAATCTGCAGTAAGTTTGTCGATTTCATCAAGTTTGAATCCATAAAGCTCTGCAGCTTTTTGATTTGCCATTACATAGCGTAGAGTTTCGAAATCCATTAGGATTATTGCATCATTTGTACTTTCAAAAAGAGAATTAAATCTGCTCTGAATAGCTACAAGCTCTCTTTTTGTTAATTCTAATTCATTTTGAGTTTTTTTCTTATTCTCATTACCATTTGATTTTTTACTTGCATTATCTTTTTCAAATGATTTCCTGGAGGTTTTCTTCATTGAGCTAGACACTCGGGTATAATAACAGATATACACACAAATGAGTTTTTTATATTACCGCTTTATTTTTTTAGATTAATATAATAACATAATCATTTCTTTGTAAATACAAAAGTGGTATTTCATTCTTTTGATTCGAGCACAAAGATAGAAACTTTCTGAAATTACTCTTGTTACAGAATTCCTAAAGGATCATCATCAACAAATTTTCGAAATGGTTTAATGAAACCTTGGATTAACAAAACAATTCCAATGATGATATACACACTAAAAATTCCGAGTGAACCATAAAAACCATAGTAATACAGTATCGTCTCAGTAACAAAATAGCTGCTAAGACTGTTAATGAAAATCATAATAAGAAGGGTTCCGCCTAAACCAGCCAATCCCCCAACAAGCATTAAGGCAGCACTAATTCTTCTATCCTCTCTCATAGGATTTATTACCTTATAAGCTCCTCCAACTAGGAATAAGCAAGCACCAGCAATAATCAAAACTAAAATATACTGACCATAATTTACTCCTGTAAATCCCCAGTAACTACTATCAAAATTAGAAGTAACCTTTTCTCCAGGAAGTAATTCAACTATTTTCACTCTACCATTAAAGAAAATCCAAATGTGCCCTTCTTCTGAACCAAATTTCTCATCAGGTAAGGACATAACCATAAAAGGAACAAATGCAACAAAAAGCAGACCTGCTATACCCAAGATTGCCAAAGTGATAGATAGCTTCCTCATATAAACACCAAGTTCTAATTCCTTTTCATTATTGTTTTACTTTAATTTTCTTACAAATACTGTTATTAGTAGTTTTTCAAGAGTTTTAGAACAACAATTTCAAGCGTAATATGGATATATGATATTAGATGTTACTTTACTTTTTATTTCAGCAACCTTTCTCTATAGCTAGTATTCAGAGGATGTGTAGGTGTGCTAGAAGAAGAAATTACTTTATTTAGAGGTTTTATGGAAATAGAAGAGCGGTCTATTCATACCATTCGGCAGTATCTTGATATTCTCAATTGGTTCGAATCATTTCTGAAAGAAATGAATATTGATTTTCAAGAATTAACAGAAAAAGACATTGTGAAATTTCAGTTATGGATTAAGAATAGACATCTTGTTAATCAGTTCATGAGGATACACAAAAAACCACCTACAAAAATTGAGCTTACAGAATTTTCAAAGACAACCAAAAAGTTGGGTGGGAAAAGTCTCTATAAATACTTGACAACAATAAAGAAATTTCTAGAAGTGAATAACAAGCAATTAAACTGGACAAGAATTCCAACACCCAAGTATGATGAAAATTTTAATCCAAAAGTATTGTCACCAGCTGAAGTCCAAAAGATAGCTCAAACAGCAAGCAGATATTGTACTTTTCAACATGCCACAGTTAGTTCTGATGATTGTATTAAATGTAAGAAATATAGAATGCCAAAAAGCTATAAATCCTCTGCACAAAGATCTTATCCAGAAGTATGCTTTTATTTTGATGGATTAAAATTAAAATCCATGATTCTGCTTGCTTATGAAGCTGCTTTGAGAACTGATGAATTATGTAATCTTAAACTAAGGCATTTAGATCTAGATTTGAAAGAAGTATTCATTGAGAAACCACTAAAACACTCGCAACCACAAGCAGTTCCAATATCCGATAGTTTAAACTCTCTTTTGAAAGATTATCTGAGTAGTTATAAATATCTCAAAAATGAAGAAGATATTCTTTTCCCAACAAAAACCGGGAAAAAATATCATGCAAATAATTTCGCTACTCATGTTTTTAGACCAATTGCAAAACTTACAGGATTCGATGTAAGATACTACACCCTACGACATAGTAGAGCAACCAATTTGATAAAACAAGGATTAGATATTGGTTGGGTTAGAAGGATAACTCGCCATAAAAATATCAACAATGTACTAAAGTACATCCACCTATCTTCACAAGACATACGAAAAGAACTCGAGAAAAAAGATTTACTTTGAAATCATAACCAAAGAGCTAAGGATTCCCAAGCAATGGCTAATTTCTGTAATGAGTT
>DAOVHJ010000281.1 GCA_030671945.1 Candidatus Heimdallarchaeota archaeon | reverse complement strand
TTAATTGAATTGGATCCAGCATAACAATATCCTGCTAATTTATCATTTTCACGAATAACAAGGTGACTAACTAAATCCTCCCTTGAACAAAAATCAAGAATATATTTCTGAGCTTGCTCTTCAGAAATTATGAAAAAGTCTGCAACCCAAGTTATGCATTCTTCTAAATCTCTTTCTTTATCAAATTCCATTACATCTTTTGTTGTTCGTTCAATTGTCCCATTACTTAATTCATAATTGTAATAGAGTTTGTAACCAACTGGATAAGTTTTATTTTGTGTAAATCCCCATTTCTCAATATACTGAAGAATTCCTTCCCTCATTGAGGATACTCGAGCTCGAACTAATTCCACATCTTTCTTCTGTAATGCTTCAATAATCTTTTCCATTAAGAGATCAGTTGCATTTTCATGTCCTGGTAAAACTCGGGGATAAAAGATTCTCGCATACAGACAATCTTCTTTCAAATCAGGTCTGATCAGTGATTTCTCACCAATACCAGCTAAGACATAACCAACAATTTTCCCTTCCTTAATACATGAGAGTAATAACTCGGGATCAAAATCAGGTCGTGATATAATGTTTTTGAAACCCTCGAGAGAATGCTGATAAGGCCAAACCCACTTTGATGCTACTTCTGTTCCAACTTTTACTAGTTCTTCTTCCATTCCAGATTCAAAATCTTTTACAGTATAATTAGACATTTTTACTTTCCTTCCTCTAATTCTCTCTACTTTCTTCGTTTCTTCTTAACTATTAAAAATAAAGCAATTGGTATGAAGAGGAATAATGAATAAGCTATTTTTGCTACACTAGTATTTGCTACATTTCCTTCAAAGAAGTTGTAATTCAGTTCTTGGGAAATGAGTTCATCCATAGACATAACAGAACCATATTCAATAGGTGAATCCTCAGACATTAAACTAGTGATAACATAGACGTTTTGTAAATTCATGCCTTCAACAAAAATTCTGTACTCATCTGAATTTTCTCGATAAATCTCTTTGATAACTTGGATGCCACTTTCATTCTCAAGGATTATCGATACACCGAGAGCATAAGGATAGGGATTATCAATAACAAAGGTAAAATTATCTCGAGGAAGATACATTCTCTTCACATCAAAACCATAGTAGTAATGTGTTCTTGTCCTCGGGAAATCAAAGAGAACAGATGAAGCTGCTTGTATAGTGTAATCGACAGTTTCAAATCCATATATTCCTCCATCGAAGCTTGTATCATCAAGTGCACATGCAGTTATCCAATCAAGGTAAATATCATTGAATGTAAGATCATAACCGAAATGCTCAAGTGCCTTATCAATCCCGATTGCCCCATCTTCGGGGATAAAGACTAATTGCTTAGTAAAATCGTTTCCAAAACGTTCTGCAAGATAAGTAACAAATAGGTATGCTTGTCCATAGCTTGAATCCCATAATTCACCATACTCTCGGACAAAGTATAATAATGAAATTTCAGGATGATAAGTGAAAGAATTGGTAACTGCATCTGTCACCCAAGAATAATATCCTGCATAATCGACAGCATAACTCGCTATCCCTTCGGTAATAAATTGACAATCATTCCAATCATTGTTGAAATATATCAAATGGTTGAATTCATGAATTGTAATAAAGATTGTATCATACACACTGTGCTCTGAATCACAAAAAACCATTTCACGGAGATTAGCATAAGGGAAACCAGGCATTTCATGATTCAAATCTGCGAAACCAAGATACGCAGTTCCCATATACCTAACTAAAGGTGCTAAGAAAACAGTAACCTTTGGATCTCCATCGACATCACCAAGTATTCCACTAGGGTGTCCTGCTACTTCAATTGCTTTAGGATAAATATCTGCATCAAAAGCATCTCTTATTGCTTCACATTTAGTTATTGACTCATTTTCCCCGAGTAATTCAATTGTTTCATTTGCCATGTAGATATAACAGTAATTACCTTCTGCTAGTAGAGTGGCTCTCACTTGTATCCAATCGGGCATAGTGATCCAAAATAACTGCTGATCCCCAAAATTATCATCAGGTCGCAATACTACTTTGTCCGATTCAATTGATTGATATGAAAAAGTGAAATCAATATTTCTTTTAGGAAGAATCTTCTCCTCAGTTCCTGCTGTGGGGATAATATTAGAAATGAAGGGTGTTAGAATAATTATCATCAAGAAAATGGTTTTTCTTAATTTCGTCATTTCCATCAGCTAAGCTACTCGAATTATACTAATAAAACTTGACAAAAGATAGGGAAATCAACACTATGAATTTCTTTTGATTTTATTCTATGAGAAAGATTTTTGGATACTAAAACTAAATACATTTGTTAGCGGTGTTTCGGTTGGCTGAAAAACCTGATCTCAAAGTAAGTCCAGAGGAAATCAAACAATATCTTAAGGATTTGAAATCTGGAGATGAGAAGTCGCGTGCAGTTGCTGCTTATATGTTGGGGACTCATGGGAAAGATGATAAGAAGATAAAACAAGCATTAACTAAGGCTCTCAAAGATAAAAATTGGGAAGTTAGAAAATGGGCTGCATTATCATTGGGAGAAATGGGAAACAGAGACAGCCGGTTACTACCTATTCTTATAGGTATCATGAAGAGAGATAATAGTAAAGAATTCAAAAGCCATGCTGCAGTAATTCTTGGGGAATTGGAGAAACGAGCTATCCCAGCAATACCTGAACTTTCTGTCGCACTAAAAGATGAAAATGCTCGAGTCCGTGAGTGGGCAAACTGGGCTTTAAATAGAATCGCTGGAGAAAGACCAAGCTATCGTGTCAAGTATCCAGAAGATAGACCTACATTGAAGGAAAGGTTAAGATTTACAGAAAAGGATGAAGAATAGAGCTTATTTCTTGAAAATTTCAGATGGATATGACTTGTTTCCAATTGATGATATCATATTATCGAAATTTAAACCAACATGTTTTGCAGCTCGTTTTAACATTTCAATTTGCCCATCGCTGAAAGGTATGCCTTCTTTCATAGAATAGTCAAAAGCTTCCTTTGATCGATCGCCAGGCCATCTAGTTGCTTTACCAAAGTATTTTGATTCATAATCAATCATAAGTTCTCGAACACGATTACGAGCTTCCTCTTCTGTATAGTGACAATCAACAACTTGCGCTTGGAAAGCAAGTGAAACTCTCTGTTTTTTTTCACCAACTGTTAGTTTCTCTATAGGCCCTCCATATACAGAATGTTCAACTTCAATCATTCTTAGCAAGGCATCTCCTTTGTATCCAGCCTGTGTGGAACCAAGTGGAAAGATGCTTCCGGTTAAATGCTGCTCTCCACTATCTTCCCTTACAATGAATTCTTTTGGATCTAAAGTTGATTTGTAATCTTTATCTGCAGCATACTCTGGTATTGTTAGCATTTCCCCAGTTTTATAAGCTTTAATACAGTAATTAGCAGCCATCCGAGTTAAAGCCATATCAACCGTTATAATTCCATCTTTGTGTGGAACAGAAACAGCTATAGGATTTGTTCCTATTCTTACTTCAGTTCCCGCCCCTTTTGTATAATCTAAACCTTTTGGATCATCACCCATTGGTTTTACAAGTGCAGAGGTTGTGCAAGTTACTGTTCCAATTAGATCTCCATGAGCTGCAATCATTTCACTCCAAACCCCAGCAGCACCAAAATGATTCCCTTCACAAACGTAGACTTTAGCTATTCCATTTTTTCTGGCGAGTTTCTCAAGTAAATGCACTGCTTTCATAGAAGTGATGTGCCCCGGAGCACCATGAGCATCAATAACCGCTAATGCTGGATATTTCTGAGGTAGGATTTCTGGTTCTGCTTTTGGATTAACGGTTGAAAAAAGACCTATTCCTTTAACTGATTCTTCTAATCCTGTTCCACCTGCT
>DAOVHJ010000034.1 GCA_030671945.1 Candidatus Heimdallarchaeota archaeon | reverse complement strand
TTTTGATGGTTCTATTGCAACTGGAAATCTCACTTATCCAAGTGCTTGGACTATGTTAGAATCAGGATATGTTATAGGAACATTTGTTACGTCTGTTTGGGGTCAAGGAACCAAATTCTATGCCACTGAATGGGTAACAGGATCAACCTCTTGTATGCATACTATTGATGTCAGAGACTTAACAACTCCAGTGGTTGTGTATTCCAGAGTCAGATATTCGTATAACTATGATATTCATGTAGATGGCGACATTCTCTACCTAGCTGGTGGCACAGATGGCAATGGTATGTGGATGTATAATGTTTCAGATCCAAACATAGCATATATTTTTGATAGTGTAAACAGCAATTCACGCGGTGTTTGGAGTTTTGGACAATATGTCATGAGTGCTGATTATAACGAAGGTGTATCATTAATTGATGCAACGAACCCATATTCCATTACATTGGATAGTTATTATCCAGACGCTACTCGAGCATTACAAATTACTACCCATGGAGATTTCACTTACGTAGCAAATATGTCTTCATTAGTTATTCTAAGACACTTTCTCAGTGCAGGAAACACCTTTACTCCAATAGCAGCTACCTCTCTTGCTCAATCATCAGAAATTGGCAATGTCCCTGAGGGAGATATAGTTACGAGTGCAACATTAACTGTTGATGAGCTTACTCCTGCAGGCACTGATATTGAATACCTTATGTCTGCTGATGGTGGCATTAATTGGGAACCTGTAACTCCTGGTGTTTTACATGAATTCGTAAATGAAGGTCATGAACTACAATGGCAAGCTTTATTCACCGGTCCTTCAGAACGCAGTCCTTATCTCTACGAATTAACTATTAATTTTGAGTATGGTTCTACAGGTCTATCTCAACAAATGATGTACATCCTCATTGGTGCTGGTGGTGGACTCTTACTCATAATAATTATAGTAGTAATTGTTGTAGCAATTAGTAAGAAAAAGAAAGTGCCTACTCGATAAGGTATTTTTCTTTCTTTTTTCTTTTTTTGTTAGTGATGTACCTAATCATAATAAGATTTTTTAAAAGCAATTCTAATCTGATAGTATTTGCTTTAGATTAGTAATGCATTCTGGTCTTGATTTAAATGGCTAAAAACAAGAAGAAAAAAATGACTGTTTCCCCTGATTTTACTTTGAATGATGATTTCGAACCTTTCAATGAATCCGATAGCATTTTTGGTAGAATCAAATGGGATAAGGAATTGAAGTCGTATAAGAAATTTATGTATGATAAAGTCACAGAAATTTTAGATGAAGACCAAGCGGGATATTCTCAAATTGATCATGCTTTAGCTATTGCTTCTTGGACAGTTCATGATTACTTCAGAAATGCTTTTTCTTGGGATAAACTAGGGCAATCTCCAGCAAATATTATGCCTCGTGCAGAGCCTGAGAAATATAAAGTAAATGAGAAGAATATTGAGAGAATTACTAAGACCATTAAAGCAGTCACCAAATCCTTTGGTGCTGATTTAGTTGGTATTGCTCCTTATAATCCTAATTGGGTTTACACAGAGGATAGGATGGGCACCCCAATTGAAATGACAGAAGGAATAACTGCAGTAATTGCCATTGGAACGATTATGGATATTGATGCTATCAGTACTACCCCTTCAATGACTCAAGGATTTGCTAGTGGGATGGGTTACTCAATGATGGCATTTATTGCTTCATCGCTTGCTGAATTTATTCGATTACTTGGTTATAATGCAGTTCCAACTGGGAATGATACAGGTCTTTCTATTCCTATAGCTATTGAAGCAGGTCTAGGTCAAGTTGGTCGCAATGGCTTGCTAACTACAAAAGACCATGGTGCTCGAGTAAGATTATGTAAAGTCTTCACAGACATCCCTCTTCAATTTGATGAGAAAGTGGATTTTGGATTGACTGATTATTGCAGGAGATGTAAAAGATGTGCAGAAGCATGTGAAAATGAAGCTATCTCCTTTGATAATGAACCTTCATTTAAAATTCAGAGTAAATCAAACACCAAAGGGATTTATCGTTGGGCTGTAAATGTTGACAAATGCTATGATTTCTGGGTTGATAACGGGGGCGAGTGTTCTACTTGTATTGCTGTTTGTCCTTATAATCTTCGAGATGGGAAAATGTACATGGATCCAGCTGATTACTGGGAGAAGAGAATTTCGGAGCAGTGAAGAAGAAGAGTTGGTGTTGTATTATGAATACTAAGAATCTCAAACAAATAGAAGAAGAATTGTTTAACTTAATGCAAAGTGAAATTAGCGAGAGAAAATTTCTAGTAGACTCATTTGTTCACGAGCATCCATCTGAGGTGGGTGAAATTCTATTTACTCGAGTAAAAGAAGAATCTTTCGTGCAAAATCTCTTTTTCTTTCCGGTTATTTTCCAACAAGTTCTCCCTCATATCGATAACGAATTTTACATTTCAGCATTAATTGAAATTGTTAAGCATAAGAAAATAGACCCGAGAATTCGATTACAAACAACACGACTTCTAGGGTGGAAAAAGCAAGAATCAAAAGAAGCCATTCCATATCTATTACCTTTTGTAGATGGGAAAAGTGATCTAAATCAAATTACTGCCATTGCTTTAGCTGAAATCGGTTATGAAAAGTTCGATGAATTAATGCCAACGTTACTCATTGCATTAGAAAAAGGATTAACATATCTTACCCGAATGAATGCTGCCAGAATGCTAAGAGAAGACAAAACACATTTGCCTAAGGTTCTTCCACATTTGATTGAAGCATTAGAAAAGGATAATGATTTTAGATTTAGACAGAAAATAGCTCGGTATTTTGGAGAAATAAACGAACCATCAACTAAGAAAGCATTGATTAAAGCAAACAAATCTGATAAGCATCCAATTGTTAGATCTGTTGCTAAAACTTCTCTAGATGATTTAGATAAGCTTTGAATGTTTTCTCAATCCTTTTTCTTTTTGGTACTTTAAAAGGAAAAAACTCAAGTGGTTATTTGTGTGGCAAACACACTGTAAACAGTTTGAGAAATCTAATAGTTGATGATATCTTGATTTCAATCGTCATTCCGGTATTTAATGAAGAAGATAATGTGGTTCCATTATTTAATTCGATAAGAGATGTTATGACTAACATAAACAGGGATTTTGAAGTCATCTTTGTGGATGATGGCTCAACAGATAAAACAGTACCAAATCTAAGAGCAGTCTTAGATAATGGAGTCGAAAAGGATACTCTAAGAGTTATTGAACTGCAAAGGAATTTTGGGCAAACGCCTGCTCTCTTAGCAGGGTTAGCTAATATTAAAGGTGAACTTGTTGTCACAATGGATGGAGATCTCCAAAACGACCCGCAAGATATTCCAGCAATGCTAAATGCGTTAACTGAGGAATATGATGTCGTATGCGGTTGGAGGAAGAACAGGAAAGATAATGCTTTCAAGAAACTTCCTTCGAAATTCAACAACTTTCTGAACAGAAGATTAAACAATGTCTTTATTCATGATTCTGGTTGTACGCTTCGAGTGTATCGAAGAGAAGCAGTCGAACACGTTCAGTTATTCGCAGAGGGACATCGCTATATTCCAGCTATCTTAGCACAACAAGGTTTTCGTCTAGGTGAAGTTGTTACCAATCATCGCCCTAGAACAAATGGTAAAACAAAATATGGTTTCAGACGACTTTTCAGAGGTTTTATTGATCTCTTTACTTTGAATGCTATTAACAAGTGGGGTAAAAAACCCATCCATCTCTTTAGTCGTTGGTTTATCCTATTTATGCTAGTGAGTTTTCTTACTTTTTGTTGGACCATCCTTGAGCGAGTTGCATTTAGATTTTGGGACATTTATACAGAACTAGTTAGTATAAAATCAAATCCATTATTCATTATAAGTTTCTCACTATTCTTATTTGGTATAATACTACTGTTCATGGGATACATAACAGAATTGTTACTACGAAGCAATTTCAATAGTAATGAGTCTTACAAAATTAAAAAAGAATGGACTTAGAAATCAATCAAAAACTCGCACTTAGAACCACCTCTAAGCACAGATTCCGCAAGTTCAACAACGACATCCTTATTGAATAAAATTTCTAAATTCTTTTTTAACCATCCAATGGAACAATCACATTGGACAGCAGAGTTATGTAATCCAATTCCTACAATCGGACAAAAGCATTGATTATATATAACTTTCAATTTACCTTCTTCAATTATTTCCCAGGTTGTTCCTTTGATTTTTTCATTAAGCATAATCATTAGTTCTTTTGGATCATTTGTCTTCAGTCTTATTTCTTTGAAAAGCTCTGTAGCATGTGCTTTTGCACAGAAAGTTCCTGTTTCCTTGAAAATTTTCAATCTTGTTTCTTCATCAAGATTTTTATCTATACTTTCCATTAGTGTTTTGAGCCAACCTGCAAGAAAACCTTTTGAGAAATCTTCTAAATCAGTCATTTATTATTCACAACCAAATTATTATCCTCTAAGATTATTTCAATGAAGAATGAACATGAAATATGTATGATAAATATTCTTACAAAATCAATTATTCCAAAACTTCTTCTACAATTTTTTCTTGCAGTTCCCTTCTTTCTGACCATCTCAATAAGTAAATGCAAGTTATTAGAACAAAAGCTAATATTATGAAAGTTATGCCAGATAATAGACTCAATCTGTATTTAACACCAACAGCTACCAGCGTATAGGCTATATCAAATAGAATTATGATTAATCCACTTCTTCTTAGGAAGATATAATGAAAGATTATCCCGAAAGCAAATAGAAATACTCCTATAAGAGCCCAAGATATGCTTGTCCAGATTTCCTTTAAAGCCATATTTTCAATGTAGAAGAAAATAATGCTTGTGACCATTCCAACTAATGTGGCAACTATTGTAAGATTTGTTGTCAGTGGTTCTCCCATTAAGAATAGTTCGTTTATAATTGTAAAAATATATACTACAACTACTATAGCCAGGAGTGAAATGAATGCAGCATAATTGCTAAGATTCCCAAGTCTTAACATAACGACTATTAGAAATACAAAGGTCGTGAGAAGTGAGGTAATTGAGGTTATACGAATATTTAGAGAAATTGTTGAAGCAACATACAGGATAGAAATGAGTAATAATTTTAAGAAAATGAACTCAAGATTATCAAAATTTTGTATCATTGAAAATACAGCTGATATATTGAAAAAGATGAATGTTATTAAAAGCGCTATATCAGCACTTACTATTTCTTTATTAGATCTATATGAATACTCTCCAAATTCACGCGGGGCTCTTGTTTGTGGATAAAACTTGAGCATTAACACAATAGTCGTTATTAGAACAAGAGGAATAAACAAAGCATAATCTATTACAAACATTTTATTTAAATCTACTAACCAATCAAAAGAACTGCCAAAAGAGAAGGAATACACAATAACAGCTACAAGATTAGCACTAATAAATTGTATGAATTTTCCAAGATTAAATGTCTCCTCGAGGAATACGATTAGTAATGAGATGATAATTGAGATGAGGATTAGTATTCCGTTAATTAGCGCAAAAACATTATCATATACTAAAATAAAACCTAAGAATGGTCCTGTTGAACTTAAAATTAATACAGTTATAATTAAACCAAAATGCATGCCAAAATTTTTTCTATGAACAAAAGCTAAACCAAGATTTGCCAAACACCAAGTAAACCAAATAAATACAATCGCATTTAACTCGTAATTTATTTTAACAAAACCTTGATCAAATAGTGTAAAACCAATTAGAGTTAACATTGTTAAACCAGAAATAATAACTGTTAAAATTGTTTCAGCTTCATTCTTCTTTATGAATTGATATATGAAAAAGTACATACAATAAAATGCAAAAATAACTGTAGTTGTTATTGTTTCTTCCAATATTCCTCCTACAATTACTAGAGATATAAACGGAATTGGTAGAAGATAGTTAATACTCTCTTTTTGTAACCAAAGAAAAGCAATCGTACTTATTGCTATAAGACTATAAATTGCACTTGAGATCCATTGATCTCCAAATAGATCCAAGCTCTCAATTAAAATATAGAATAGATGAATTGAACTTAAAATAATGATTTGATGGATTTTCCTGGTAGTTCCAAGATTGATTTTTCTTCGAGTTTTTTCTTTATTTTCCTCTACTTCTACTTTGGAAGCTGATAGATTCTCACTCAATTGCTACTACCTCCTCTTTTTTCCAATTGATAAATACTGGAATGCTAATTGCTGCATATATTAGGAAAATCACTAGTAATGCATATTTGAAGAAGCTCAATCGATCTGTGAATATAAAAATTGAAATTACAACAAGTACTATTATTGCAGATGCAAGAGCATTGAGTCTCCAATTTTCAATTTTCTGACCAAACAAAGGTAGATTTATTAAAGCAACTAAAGCAAGTAAAAAGATTACCATTGTAAAAGTGAACCAAGGATTTATCGCACTAGTCAATCCAAGAATAGTAGCATTAACTGAAGAGATAATAACCCAACCAATTAATAAAACATCAGATCTTAGAAATACTTTCGGAAATGCAACACTGATTAATGCTATGAAATTAAATGAAATAGCAATTATAAAATAGATACTGATTTGCGTTGAACTAGTTAGAGTCATTAGAACCATCAATAATATTGCTTGAACTTCTGCAAGGCCTAACGAAATGAATGTTGTTTTTTGATTGAAGTGTTTTTGAAGAACATTCAGAAGACCAATTACCCCAACTATGAAAAACATTCCAAAATATACTGCATTATAAATGAAGTTATTTGGATCGGATAAACTCGTAGTAACCATAATTATTGATAATGCACCTACTGTACATTTTCCAACAATATGCCCAATTCCGACATTTGGCTTTCGTTCAATAGCTGTTATTGCAAAAAACAATAGAACAACAGCAAATGCATACCAATTATTGACCTTATTCATGAAAAACAGTAATAAGGTATTAACTACTGATGCCCCTATAAAACCAAAATAGAGATACTTAGGTATTTCGAATGCTTTTGTTAATGCGATAGCAAAGAAAGATAAGATTAGAAATGAAATTGCAGCAATGAAATAGATGAGTAATTGTCCTATTGTTGCTGTATTAAACAATACCATTATTAAAATGGCTAGAACTTCTGCAAATCCTAATGCTATAATTGTGCCATATTTATTGAAGTGTTTTTTAAGGACCTTCACTAAACCTAATGTTCCAATTATGAAAAACATTCCAAAATATACTACATTATAGATGAAATTATTTGGATCGGATAAACTCATAGTAACCATAATTATTGATAATATACCAACTGCACTTTTTCCAACAATATGCCCAATTCCGACATTTGGTTTTCGCTCAATAGCAGTCACAGCGAAAAATAATAGAACAAAAGCAAATGCATACCAATTATTGACCTTATTCATGAAAAACAGCAATAAGGAATTAACTACAGAAGCTCCTATAAAACCATAATACAGATACTCCGGAATTTGGAAAAACTTTGTTAGTGTAATTGCTATGAATGATAAAATCAGAAATGAAATCGCTATAATGAAATAGATAATTATCTGCCCTACTGTTGTGGTATTAAACAAAACCATTAGTAAAATAGCTAGTACTTCTGCAATTCCTAATGATAGAATAGTTGCATATTTATTGAAGTGCTTCTTGAGAACATTCAATAGACCTATTGTTCCAATTATGAAAAACAATCCGAATAAAACCACATTATAGATGTAATTGTTTGGATCGGATAAACTCGTAGTAACCATGATTATTGATAATATACCAACTGCACTTTTTCCAACAATATGTCCAATTCCGACATTTGGTTTTCGCTCAATAGCAGTTACAGCGAAAAACAGCAAAATAACAGCAAATGCATACCAATTGTCTATCTTGTTCATGAAAAGAAGTAGTAAGGTATTGACTACAGATGCCCCAATAAATCCATAATATAGATATTCTGGGATCTGGAAAAACTTTGTTAGTGTAATTGCTATGAATGATAAAATCAGAAATGAAATTGCCGTAATGAAATAGATGAGTAATGGTCCTATCGTTGTTGTATTAAACAATATCATTATTAAAATGGCTAGAACTTCTGCAAATCCAAAAGAAATGATTATTGCAGGTAATGATAGGTGTTTTTGAATGGCTTTTATAAGACCTATTGTCCCAATTATGAAAAACAATCCGAAAAATACCGCATTATAAATGAAATTATTTGGATCTGATAAATTCGTTGTTACCATAATTACTGATAATATCCCTACTGCAACTTTTCCAATTATTTGATTTCTTCCTACATTGGGTTTTAATTCTATAGCTGTAACTGCGAAAAATAGTAAAACTATTGCAAATGCAAACCAATTGTTTACTTTATTCATTAAAAGAAGCAGCAATGAATTTACTAAGGATGCTCCTATAAATCCTATGTATAGATATTCTGATACTTCAAAGAACTTCACCAACGTGATGGAAAGAACTGATAGAATTAAGAACGATATTGCCATAATGAAATAGATGCTCAATTGTCCAACAGTAGAGGTATTTTGCAAAACCATTGATAATATTACCAATACTTCTGCGAATCCCAATGTAATGAGTGATCCTGTTATCGTGAAATATTTCTTCAGAACTTTCAGAAGCCCTATTGTTCCCATTATGAAGAATAAGCCATAGAAAACAATATTATAGATATAATTATTCGGGTCAGAGAGGTTGGTTGTAATCATAATAATTGACAGAGCTCCAACCGAGCATTTACCCACAATATTACCAATTCCAATATTTGGTTCCATTTCTAAAGACGTTACAATGAAGAATAACAATATAATAGCAAATGCGATCCAGTTATTCACTCTATTCATTAAGATAAGTAATAATGAATTAACAACTGAAGCACCTAACCAGCCATAATAGAGGTATTTTGATACTTTGATTACCTTGAACAATACTATAGCTAGAAAAGTTAAGACAAGGAATGAAACTGCCATTAAAATGTATATAAGCAATTGCCCGGTAGTTGTTGTATTCAATATAATCATAGATATAATAACAAGAGCTTCAGCAAAAGCAAACGAAATAATCGTTCCAGCAAAAGTATAGTGTTTCTGCAGTTTCTTGATTAATCCAAGAATGCCAATAATAAAGAATACACTAAAGCAAATGATTAGAAAGATATAGTTTATGGGGCTAGCATGGTTTAGTCCAGCCAAAACTAACGTTAATACTCCAATTGAGGTTAATCCCATATAGTATGGTATGCCAATATTTGGTTTGAAATTCAATATAGGCAGTACAAGAAATACTAGGATAGCACCAATGATAAACCAAGTATTTACTTTCTGCATGAACGTAAGAAGAACGACATTAATAACAGAGAAGACAATCCATGGCGTGAATAGAGGTCTTGTTACTTCTAATTTCTTTGATAAAATAATACTACTTATTGCTAGGAGTATGAATGAAACCCCTACAATAAAGTAAACAATTAATTTGAGAGTATTTGATAAATTAAATAGCGTCAGAATTAGAATAGCATGAACTTCAGCGATTGAGAATGTTATTATAGTTCCAACTAATGTGTAATTCTTTCTGAATATAGTTCTGATTATACCTAGAATGAAGAATGAAACAAAATAGATTATACTAAACAGGTAGTTGTTCGGGTTTCCAAGATTTGCCAGAATCATTGTTACTGAAAGTATTCCAGCAGCAATTTGACCAATATAATTTGGTACTCCTTTATTTGGCTTCATACTCAATAATGGCAGTATTAGGAATAGTGCTAGTGAGCTAAAGATGAACCAATAATTTGCTTTTTGTAGAAAAATGAAAACCATATTGTTAATTGCTGATATGATAATCCAAGAACTGAACAAGTGTTCCGATACATTTAGGAATTTCGCAAATACCACCGTCAGAATAGCTAATAAAGTAAAAACTATAGCTGAAGCAAATTGGGCACCTAGTTTCATCTCAGGTGCTATATTCAGTAATGAAAACATAAAAATCGCTTGTATTTCTGCTAGTGCAAATGAAACTATAGTCCCTGCTAACGTAAGATGTTCTTTGAATACTTTAAGAATGCCTAAAACCCCTATAATAAAGAAAATGCTGAAATAAATTATACTATAAATGAAACCATTGATACTATCTCGGTTTAATACTACCATCACAATTGAGAGAACACCAACCAGACCCTGTCCAAAATGATAGAAAATACAAACCTTTGATTTAATTTCTAAATACTTTTCTTGTATAAATTGATAGAAGAAACTTGTTCCCAGAATTACTAATGAAGCTATGATGATTCCTACAGGTTTGATTTTAGCCCATAATGGTTCAGTTGCAGAAAAATTAATTGCAGGAGAAGAAATCACAAATAGCCCTACTATTGGTATAATCTGTGAGAGAAAAACTAAGATCTTCTTATGTGTAAATGGAATATTGTTCTTATCGTATCTCGTAACAAGTAAAATCATCACTGGGATTAATAGAAGTGGAATAAATTCTAAACCCATCTTTGTACTAAATTCAGGTATACATACAAGAACAGGTAATACCGTAACCATAACAACCGTTCCCCACCATTTTTTGAAGAAAATAGCTGTTATCGTTGCCACTATTATTGGAATTGTAAATGCGATTAACACTCCGGCTTCATTTAAAGCTGGAGTTCCTTCCCAAGTAAGATCTACTATTACAATCGCTATTGGTGGAATAAATCCTGTTAAGGTGATCATTTCTGAGTCATTTATAATCCCTAGAAATATTGCGAGGAATGCCACACCAAAGCTGATGTATACGAAGACACCTCTTGAAATAGTTGAGCCAAATCCAACTATACCTGCGGTATAAATTACTAGTAAACCAATGAATATTATTACTGAACCAAAAGCTGGTAGAGGGAATCTTCCTTCATCCCCATTTAGTACTTCTTTAATATCTTCAATTTCTTCTTTTGATTCTTTTTCTCTCTGCTTTTTCCGTTCTCTTCTCTTAGAAAGCAGTGCTATCGTTTCACCTATAAGAAGTATTACAGCGCCAATAGAATAGATTATGATCAATTGCTCGGTTATTGAAGTCGTTCCTCTTACAACAAAAACAACAGTTACTATTACACCAATTGTTAATAGGAAAATGGATAGATAAAAGAACCAATAGTTAACTAGATTTCTTTCAAATCTTGAATAGACAGTTTGTTTTCGCTCGATTTTAACACCAATTTCAGGTATAGTTTCAGAAACTGAAGGTTCTCCTTCCATAATAATAGGTCTGCTCTCAATAATAGTTGGTTCAGTCTCAACAATAACAGGTTCGGTCTCTACAACAACAGGTTCGGTCGGAGTAATAATAGGTCTTTCATCTACTATTTTCACTGATGGAGTAGGAGTAATAGGAATTTCGGGAACAACTGGTTTAGGTACTGGCCTTGGAGCTCTTTTCGCAGCCATAACATCAATCTGATGATTATATTGTTTTGTTTGCTTTTCCAAAATTTGCTTTAGAATTAATTCGATTTTATCTGAAATTTTCAATTCTGCTTCTGTAAAAACTTTCTTAGCTAAATTCAGAAAAATCTCATAATCTTTGATTAGAGCTGATATTTTTGTAATTCTATTTTCCATACTTCTTATATGAATTTCACCAAGTGGTGCGCCACACTTGTTACAAAACTTTGATTTTTTCACTTTAAAATTGCATCTAGGACAAGTAATCATATCTGCTTCTTCTACTTGAACTTCATCTGTCACACTAATTTCAGAAGGTTCAAGTGAAATATCATAATCTCTTATTAGTGCGGCAATCCCTTCTCTTAAAAATAGTAGTAACTTTTCACTATTAACTGTTAGTTTTCTATAAATCTTAAAACGTAATTTGTCAAATTCCTTATTAAATTTTACAATTAAAGTAGTAATTTCATTAGTTAATTCAGCTACCAAATCAACCATTGGTGAACCGCATTTAGGACAGAAATTGCTCTTTTTCACTTGTTCGCCACATATTGGGCATTTGACAAATTCTTTAGACGTTGAGATCGCCCTCCCACAATAAGAGCAAGTAGTAGTAGATATAAGTAAATATTAACTTTTCTAGAAAAAAAAAAGAGAAATAATAGATATGTGAATTTAATCAAATACCTACTGAATTATATGTAGTAATTAGACTACAAATACTTCTTCAATTATTTTTAATGCCCAATCAATTTGCTCTTTAGTTATAACTAAAGGTGGAGCAAAACGAATAGTAGTGGAATGTGTTTCTTTTGCAAGAATACCCTTGTCTTTCATGCCTTCTGTGAATGGTCGTGCCTTGCCATCTAGCTCGATAGCGATAAGCAATCCTTTCCCACGAACATCAATGATTGGTATTTTGGTTTTCTTAGCCGCGATTTTCCTCAAACCTGCCAAAAAGTGTTCGCCCATTTCAGCTGAACGATCAGCTAGTTTATCACCAACAATTAAATCGAGTGCTTTCATAGCAACAGCTGAACCTAGAGGATTACCTCCGAAAGTTGAACCATGAACACCCGGAATAATGACATCTGAACCA
>DAOVHJ010000136.1 GCA_030671945.1 Candidatus Heimdallarchaeota archaeon | reverse complement strand
TTTGGACAGGTTCCTGGCATAGTATTTTTTCCTTTAATTTTTTGCCTCACAAATTTTTTGTAAATTAATTGTTTATGTATGATTGCTTTATAAATAGTTTTTTACAAAACATAGCTATTTCTTCGCTTTTTTCTCATATAAACATATGTTTTTACTGAGTTCAAAAGTATCTCTGAAAATAATAATTGACCAGTTTTTCTCTTCATTCTATCATTTTATGGTTGCAAAAAAAAGAAAATTTGGATATTTTAGGAGTCACCGCTACTATCTTCCTGAGCTTCCACGTCGATTACTTCGTCTTTCTTATCCTGCATTTTGAACCAATTCTTAATTCCAACTACCATTTGTGAACTTGAGCTTGCTATTCCAAACACTGCAGCAAGTAATATTGTACCAATGCATAGTAAGAATAAAATTGCTAAACCAGCAGAAATCCAAACCGAAGAAAATACCCAATACCATTTCAAGTTAGGTCTCACGGTTAATTTTAGTATAAGCAAAATCACCCAAATAATTGTGATTAGCCCACCGCCACCACCACTTGAAGTTCTACGTTTACTTTTGTGTTCTGACATATTGCAATGATTTTAGTAATTTAATTATAAATAGGTTCTTCTACATAATATAATAATTTCTTTACTTTCTTTTCATTTTTCCATTTTCTACAAACTAGAAGTGGAATACTTTATGAATTGCTTTATCAAAATCGTCTGATTGTGGTTTTCCTTCCCAGATAATTCTGCGATTCATACAAACCGCTCTATTGCAATATTCTCGAATAATAGCTATGTTGTGACTTACCAAAACTATTGTGATTTTAGTTTCCATATGAATTTTAGCTAATAATTCCGCTATTTCCTTTGCTATCTTAAAATCAAGAGCACTAAAAGGTTCATCAATGAGTAGAATCTCTGGGTTATTCACAAGAGCTCGTGCGATTTTCACTTTTTGTTGTTGTCCACCACTGAGATGTCCTATTGGTCGCTCTGAAAGATTTGCCATACCGACGATTTCAAGGGATTCCATTATACGCTGATTATCTTCTTCTGATAATCTTCTGAAAAATCCTTTTTGAGCATAAAGTCCCATCCCGACAACATCTTTCACCAAAGCAGGGAAATTCCTGTCTATTTGTTCAATTTGTGGGAGATAGCTTATTTTGCTCTGAATTTCTCTAATTTCGTTTTTCGTTGCATCCTTATTAAAGAGACGTAAATTTCCTTGGAAAGGCTTGATAGCTCCTACAATTGCTTTTAGCAAAGTACTTTTTCCTGAACCATTTGGTCCACATATGCCAAGGAAATCATGTCGATAAACATCTAAATTAATGTCGAAAACTGCTACATTTGTTTGATACGCGACTGCTAAATCCTTGATGCAAATGAGAATATTGCTGTCTTCATCCATATGGCAATCAGTATCTGCTGTCTTTGAATTCAACTTATGTTTCCTCCTCCATTTCATGTTCGTGTACTGTCGGTTCTTTTTCCGGTAAATGTTCAATGTGTATTCCTACTCTATCATGATCATGAATATGAGGAATATCTCCAAATTTACATTCAGGATTCTGACAATGACCTGTATCATCAAAGTGATCCTTACAGAAAGGACATTCAGTGATACTTTTCTTTAGCGACCTGCGTTTCGGAGAAAAAATGAATGAGATTAAGAAAATTACTGTGATTGTTATAGCTATAGATGCTGCAGATGCAAGATCCAGCATGTAAGACATGAATAATCCTACAACAGCGGAGGTAACTCCAAAGATTGCAGATAGCAGAATCATTCGATTAAGACGATGTGTCCATTGATAAGCTGCAGCTGCCGGAGTAACTATCATAGCAAAAACTAAGATAGCACCTATTGCTTTCAATGAAACAGCAATAGTAATTGAAACCAAAATTAAGAATAGATAACTCAAGAAATTAACTGGTATCCCTGAAATCTTAGCTAATTCAGAATCAAATGTTATGAAATACAGTTCCTTCTTAATTAGAAAAATTAGCATGATAACTAATGCTGAAAAGATTATTAGTAAAATAAAATCCTCTCTATCTACTGTCAATAAATTGCCAAAAAGGACTGACTTAATATCAGAGGTGTATTCTCTTTTTAATCCAATCAAGAGTGCTGCAAGTGCTACAAAAAAGGAAAAAACAACACCGATAATTACTTCATCCTTCATAAGACGTTTCTGATTAACGTAACCTATAGTAACGGCTGAAATAATTGAAAAAGCCATTATTATCATTGTTGGTTGCACATCTAGTAAAATCGCTAAAGCTGCTCCAGCAAAAGAAGAATGTGCAATGGCTTGCCCAAGAAAAACCATGCCACGAAGCAAAACAAAAACGCCTATAATTGAACAAACTATGCCAATAACTACTCCAGCTATTAAGGCATATTGCATAAAGGGATATTGAAATGCTTGAAAGAATTCTGCTATTTTTGACATGATTTTATCCTTCTTTTTCACTACGTTTTCGTCTTTATGAGGATTTTTTACTTCGAACTATGAAAACTGTAATCCAGGTTCCGACAAAGCTTGCTATGCCAAAACCTACTAACGTCCACCAATACCAATTAAGATTTGCAGCAGCAGGTGCATGGGGATTTCGTAATGCTTCGAGATTGAAGAGAATCATATCAATATAGTTTTCAATAAGAGAACCATTTGATACAACATAACCATTCTCATCAATTATTCCTAATAAAGGAGTTAATTCTGTGATAAGAATTCCAGTATCTCGAGCAATTTCAATAATTTCTTCTTCTTCTAACTGAGGTTGATTTATAATAATCGAAGCGTTTTCAGCTACTATAGCTTGAACCACTTCAGCGATATGTTCTGCTGATGGTTCTTCTCCCTCATGCTCTTCTATAGTAGCAACTCTTTCGACTCCAAGTAAGTCAAATAAATACATAAAAGCTGGATGATGCACGACTACTTTTAAACCTGAAAATTCTGTTGCTGCAATGCTTATATCAGCAAGGAGATTGTCAAGCTCATCAAAATAATCATCACGATTGCTCATGTAAGTAGCATTATTACTTGGATCTAAACTAGCAATTTCATCATAAATACTTCCAACAAAGATTTTAGCAATATTTGGATCTAACCAAACATGTGGATTATCGGCGTCAATTAATGGATCAAATCGCATCAGTGAACTATTAACGAGAGTAAGAACAGGAACAAATGGATTAGCCAAAAGTACTGCATCAACCCAGGGTTCAAGGTCTTCTAATCCTAATTTAATGAATAAATCAGCAGAAGCTACCATCTCTATTTCACTGGGAGTTGGTTCGTAGATATGTGGATTTTCAGAACCAGAAACGATACTTGGTACAATGAATAATCCCTCACCGATTTGTGAAGCAAAATCAGCAACAATAGAAATGGATGCTACAATATTTAGTGAAACATTTGCTTTTACAGCTGTAGTTGTATTATTTCCAGTGACTAGTGGACCACATAATAAAAGCAATGTAAAAGTTACCAAGATCTTTCCAGTTATTTTTGGCATTGAAATCATTTTTGCGAGTTTATGTTATAATTACATTTCAATCTCAATTTAATCTTTTCTTAAAAAACAAAAATAGAAATAAAGAAAAGAAAATAGTTTAATCAACTATTTTCAATAATTTTGAATGCTTTGTGTAGAATTTTTCTTTGAGCAGGAAAACCAATTCTTTTTATTGCTTCATCTTTTGTGAACCATTGGCCTTTATCGAAATTAGTTTCTTCCACGCAAATGTCTTCATTTCCTTCTTCATCTTTATATAAATAGAAATGAACTTCTTTTGTTAGTTTTTCTTTCTGCTTGGTTCTAAACCAATAGTTTGTTTTGTCTATCTTTTGCACTAATTTTATACTATGCAATCCTGTTTCTTCTTTGACTTCCCGAATTGAAGTGTCTTCTAAAGACTCTCCTTCCTCTATCCTGCCTTTTGGTAAAATCCATTTGTGAGTATTTTGATCCCTGATAAGCGCAACCCTGACTATCTTGTCAGTACACTCTCTGTAAACAACTCCGCCTGCTGAGACTTGATCTATATTATCTGATATTCCATCAACATGTATTCGGTTGTGCTTTTTTGATTTTATATTTGTCGTTTCTAATACACCATCCCTTTTTCCACTGGTTTGATGTGTAAATAAGCTATTTTCTCGCCGAGACCTTATTTAATAAGACTTTTTTTCATTTGAGTCTTACATTTCCAGCTTAAACTGAAGCAATTTTTTACATGCTATATTAAAGGTTTATCCATTTATGCACATTATCTGGACGACCTTTTATTACTATGTAATATACACATAATTGAGTTATAAAATACTTCTGCTAATCTAGTAATGGTAGTCTATTTCGTTTCGATAGTTTTTCCCATTTCTTCTTATAAAAAATCCCTGTTTTCTTTTTGATTGGCATGTTTTTTATCCTCTCAATCCATCGTAATTCAGCTTCACGTGCTTCCAGGTATTCTTCTTTTGTAAATACTGCTTCATTACCAATCGTTACACCGAATTCATTTGCCCCCATTTCTGCTCCCCAAATCCATATTGGTTTGCATAGTAATACTTCAGCAGTTTCTCTCACTTGCGGGATTGAAATGTATGTTGTTTCAACTTCCGATCCTGCAGAATGTTTTGTTCTTGGTATATGTAATATTTCAGCTGGTTCATCGGGATTTCGATCACTGTTCTTCGCAAAAATAACTTTGCTGTTTTTTGTGGAGTTACCTAGAGCAACAAGAGTATCACACATTTAGACTATCTCCATATATAATCAAGAAAATGGATTATATTACTAATTTACTTTATGTTATTTTGTGTGAAATAGGTAAGATTAGAAACAAGCTTTTTCATCAAAAACCAGTATAAATCATTTGTAATTCGATGATAATAACTTTTAAATGAAAAGTTCAACCATTCTAACTAGTAATTCGGAGGAAGTTATCATGAAATTCAAAAAAATAGTTTCCACTTGGTTGCATTCCAGTAACCTTGAAAGAACAAAAGAATTTATGGAGAATTTAGGACTCTCAACAACAGCTGAAACTGAAACACTAATCATCTTTACTTATCCTGAAGGGGGACCAAATACTGCTTACTATCTTTATCCTGAACCATTGAATGATGGTGCTCCTCTAAGAAAAGGCGGAGTTTTCTCTATTGAAGTGGATAATATTGCTACAATGTTGCAAAAATGTAAGGATGCAGGTATTTGCAATCCTGATACTGAAATATTTGCACAAGAGCACTTCATATCCTTCTTATTAGAAGATCCCGATGGAAATTTATTCGAATTAATTCAACAAAAGGAATAGCTAGTTTAGAATCTATCAAAGAGTCTGTGGTTGATTAGGAAGTGTCTAATAATGATAAAACGCATATTGTCTTTCTCAAAGAAAGATTCGAAATTGCATGAACTCGATATTGAATTAGCTGTAAAAGAAAACTTAGGCACTCTCTGGATAGATATTATTGAACCAACTGTAGAGGAATTAAATAATCTACAAAAGATTTTCAATTTTCATTCTTTAACAATAGAAGATTGTATGGAAGCAAATCAAAGGCCGAAAATTGAAGAGTACCCGGGATACATGTTCATTATACTGGTTGGTGTTCGGGAGGTTCTTGATCAAGATGAACTTGAACCCTATCAATTCGCTATGTATTTGGGTGAGAACTTCATTATTACGGTGAGAGAAAAGCGTGGTGGTTTAAGTCTAAAAGCAGTCCACAATAGAATTTTGTTAAAGAATAAACGCATCCTCAGTCATAAAGCGGGATTTCTGAGTTATGTAATCACTGATACATTCATAGATGGTTATCTTGATGGTCTTGAGGAAATTGAGGATAAAATTGAAGAAATCGAAGAGATAGTCGTTCACAAACCTGAACGAGAAGTTCTGGATAAAACCTTTGATCTCCGAACTAATATTTTGATTATTATGAAAGCAATTCGACCACATAGAATCGTTTTGCGAGAATTAGCAATTGATGACTCACCCTTGATTAGTGAAGTTGCTCAAACATATTACACCGATGTCTATGATCATATTCTAGAGGCAAACGATACGTGCTCCACCCTAAGGGATCGATTAAGCAGCATCGTTGATATTTACTTATCCTCAGCATCGAACAAAATGAATGATACAATGAGATTAATTGCCGTCCTTACAGCAGTGATTACTGTACCAAATTTAATCGCCTCTTTTGGCGGTATAAATTTTGTAGAATTTGCTGACAAAGGAGTGGAAATCCTTAGCTCTTGGCCCTTCTGGACTTTTATAGGAACGATCCTGATAACAACTGTACTAATAATTTTCATATTTAGAAAAATGAAGCTATAAAACAAGTTAGAACAAAGATTGGTGCTTGAAGTAAGTTTCATAGAGCTCAGCATATTGTCCTTTCTTCTTCAAAAGCTGATTATGGCTACCCATTTCTACAATTTTACCATGTTCAATCATAACAATTTTATCAGCATTTTTAATTGTGGAAAGTCGATGAGCAATAATTATTGAAGTCCTACCTTTCATGATCATCTCAAGTGCATCTTGTATCATAGCTTCAGTGTAGGCATCAACCGAAGCAGTAGCCTCATCAAGAATCAAAATTTTAGGATCAGCAAGTAATGCTCGAGCAAAAGTAACTAATTGTCTTTGTCCAGTGGATAATCTTTTACCACGTTCTAAAACATCAGTTTCAAAACCTTCAGGGAAATCCTCGATGAATTCTGTTGCTTGGACTGCTTGAGCAGCACGATAAACTTCATCATCAGTAGGATTATCCCATATTCGACCAAATTTTATGTTATCCTTAATAGATCCTGCGAATAAGAAACTGTCTTGCAAGACTAATGCAACTTGTTGTCTGTACCACTCAATGTGAAGATTTCGAATATCTTCTCCATCAATGAGGATTTCTCC
>DAOVHJ010000142.1 GCA_030671945.1 Candidatus Heimdallarchaeota archaeon | reverse complement strand
TGATGTTTCCACTTTATCTAAGCTTGATGGAATGTCAATATAACCCCTAGTTTTACCTCCCCTGATATTCAAATGAACTTGAATGCGTCCAACTCGTCCGCTTTTTTGTAATTCTCGTAGTTCAAGCTCTTCAGAGAGTAATCCTTCTGTTTGACCGAATAAAGCTCCGACAACATCAGGTTTTTCAACCAAACCATCAATTGTGAAATCTGCACGTATCAAATATTTTGTAGTTGACGGCTCATCGTGCATTGCGCTTTGTCTATCATTATTTCTTGCCATCTTTTTATTAACCTCCTTAGTTTTTGGAGTAATAACAATTATCTAAAACAAATAATCTGAACTCTAATTCATTCTTATACTTGTTAGGAATAAGCTAATTATTATTTTGAATTGCTTATTCCATCGCATCTTCTAAGAGTATATTATGTACTTCAGATCAAAAAGAAACTAAACTTGTTAGATTTTTATTAGAGTTAATTAATCATTGGAAATTACTTTTCCCAACTGTATTAATTAACATGAAATTTGATTTCTAACATCTTTTCATTTCATCAATAGAGGAATTATTTTTCCCTGCTATTTATAATTCTCCTTTATTGGAAGGCTATAATCGTTAATTGATTATGCCAAATTATATTTTGTGAACGTGATTTGTGATAAATAGCTTCTTACATCAATCGAATGAGCTATTTTGTTATGATTCTTTTCGATCTAATCTGATTATTTGATTAGTTTATGTTATTTTTCGTAATCAGTCTCTTCGTTCTTTATTTTTAAACCTTTGTGACTGACTGCAATAATACTATTTGCCTTCAATTATAAAAACTATACATTCCGGCAATGGCTTATTTCTGTGACAAAATCCTCAAATTTGGATTATGATTTCAGAAATGCATTCATGACACAATTAGAAAGGTAAATCTTTTATTGTGGAACATAACATTTCTCTATAGATTTAAAATCAGCAGTAAACAATAAGATGTTAGGAAATATTTTGAGGATAATTGCTGGAGGAATTAATTATTTTAAAAGGTAGAAAAAATCGCTTGAAATTAGCAATAGTACTTGTATTCTTGATATCAATTCAATTAGCTACGTTGTCTTTAATGACAAATAATACAGTAGCAAAGCTAGCTCAACCTGGAAATGATGCCTTAACTACAAACGGTTATTATTATTCAGATTGGAATCAGATCATAAATGTAGGAATGGATGGATCATTGCTTGTAGAGGAAGAAATGACCTTTCATTTAGATGCTGGTTCTTATGGTTTTGCCTATAGAGATTTGAAGTGGAGAAGTTTTCATGATGTGGTCTCATGGAATATTGTTTCGGGACCTGGAACGCCCTCAGTCACTTCATATAAAATGGAGAAAGAAGCAGATGTCATTCAATTCTATTGGGAGTGGTCTAGAACTTCTGTCTCATCTGGTACTGAATATACCTTCATTTTAACATACAATGTATCTTCAGCAATGAATTTGAACGGTAATCGTGACAGGGTTTATTGGAATGTCATAGGAGGAGAATTCGAGGTACCAATACATGATATTGACACCATAGTAATATTTCCAAATGAATACAATATTAGCGATATACGATCTCAAACTTATTATAAAGGAACAGGACCTGGTGATGATAATGGAGTTGTTTCCAATGTTGGTGGAAAAACAAGAGTAACATATCATCAAGGAACTGTTTATGCTTTTGAATCTTATACAATAGATACTGATTCCCCTCCTGCAGGAATAGACATGCCTTTTTCGTGGCGAGTTTATTTGAATAGTAATTATGTTCTCGTAATAGCAATTGGTTTTGTGCCTATTTTCTTATTCTTCATACTAGCTTTTCTAATAAAAGGCATCGATCCTAAAGCAAAAGCTATTCCAGTATTAAATGAAGTTGCTATGAAGAAATGTGCTGAGTGTGGATACAAAGATAGTCGAAAAATTGGTTTTTGCCCACAATGTGGGAATACTATGAAAATTATTAGTGAAGTTGGTCCACCAAATGATATGTCCCCTGCGGAAGTAGGTACTTTGCTTGATGAGAAATTTGATAAAATAGATTTCGTTGCAGAGATTTTCTATCTAGCAGAACGGGGGTATCTCAAGATAATACAACCAGATGATAATGATGAAATGTTCTTCCAAAGAACAGAGAAAGAAGAATATTATGGTAGCCTCTCAAAATTCGATA
This sequence comes from Candidatus Heimdallarchaeota archaeon, assembly GCA_030671945.1. Lineage (GTDB taxonomy): Archaea > Asgardarchaeota > Heimdallarchaeia > JABLTI01 > JABLTI01 > JABLTI01. Next base: position 4,574 of record DAOVHJ010000142.1, on the reverse strand, counting down.
GAGGGATAATTGAATTCATTGAAAGAAATTCTCACGAAACACTGTGGTTTAGAGAAGAAACAAAAGGTGCTAAAGGACCCAAAGAAATTCCGGTAGAAGTTACTTCTCTCTCAACCATAAAAAACAATGTTGCATCTCTTTGGAAACACAAAGATGATGTTTACAATAAATTGTCTGGTGGAGATACAAAGTATTTTGATTCAAATCCTGAGAAAGTGAAGGGCTTTTACTTTGGAGCTTCAATAGTTGCAGGAATAGGTGGTGGAGTTATTTTATTCTTCGCTTCTTCTTTGTTTTCTATTGGCAATCTAACTTGGGGTATTGCAGGTGTGGTAGTTGCAAGCTTGATTGGATTACTTCTCTCAAGGAAAATGCCTAGATTAACAAAACATGGTGCCCAGATGAAAGCAAGTTGGCAAAGTTACTTACAGCTTATTAGAGGGCAAATAATGGGCTTCCCAGATCCATATGATCAATTCAATTTCTCAATGGATCATTTCTCATTCCTGCTAATAGATCCAAAATTCAACTTACCATCTCATTTGAAACACATATCTCAAGAGATATCTAGTAGACCTCCACCTGATAATTTCCACTTTATTACTCCTTATTGGTACTTCTATCCTCGAATCTATCTCCCACGACGTGGTGGATTGCGACATAGACCAATTAGAGGATTTGACAGCGCGGGTAGAGGATTTGAAAGTGTTGTTAGTGGAATTAGTAATATGGCTGAAAGTTTACCAAGAGCAATATCCAATATGGCAGAAGGATTGACATCAGCAATATCTAATATGAGCGAAAGCTTTACCCCACCATCCTCAAGCGGTGGAAGGAGTGGATTTGGCGGCGGCTTCAGCGGAGGTGGAGGTGGCGGTGGTGGAGGAGGAATCGGATAAATTAATTCGTCTAAGAATGGATGGGATCATACTGTGATCCTTCTATTCTCTTATTTTTTCTGAAAAAATAAAAAAATCAAAGAAAAAGAACAAGGAATTAATCTTCTTTCTTTTTCTCTGCGACTACTCGAGGTTTCCTTAAGGGTTCGCCGGTTTCTGGGTCACATTGTACAACTACTGTTTTAAGTAATTGATCTGCTAATCTCTGTCTATTGTTGTCATTTGTAATAAAGTACCAAGCAATCACAACAGGAATCCATGTTGCTTCAATACCACCGACTATAGCTCTAAGTATTATTTGAATTAAGTCGCCATCTTGAACTGGTCGTAGAGACCACTTTGCTTCATCTTCAATGAACATAATTTTTATGTTTTGTTTTTTCTTTCCAAAGGTTTTCCCATCATTCTTGTATGGCATCCAGATAAATATGTAGATTGCCGCAGCTGTACCTAGGAGATAAAAAAGAGATCCTAATAACCATCCAATAAATCCAAGACCTATTGCATTGAGAACAGTTGTTAAAATTGCATTCAATATTACACCGATTATGTATGCAACAAAAACAATTCCATAATCAATAAGACCTGCCATCAAACGTTCATTAAAAGTTGCTAAAGCAACTTTCACATCTGGTTTTTCACTCATTTGTATAAACTCCAATAATTTGGATTATTAACAATAAGGTCAAGTGCTCTTTTCATATAAAAATTGTTTTGGAAAGAAAACAACAAAGAAAAGTAAACTAAGAAGAATTTCAAATAAAGCAGAAGAACATTTAAAAATTTCAAAAACTACTCAGTCTAAAGATTTTTGTCACTTTGGACTCATCGACAAAAATTTGGTGATTATTTATGGCAGAACAAATAGAAGCAGCTGAGATAGGCTCAGCTGGAGCAGGTGATAGTGTAACCATTAAAGAAGCAACGAAAACCGGATGGGGAAATGCCTTTCTCTGGTATTCGTATGATGCTGCAGATACATACTTCTCACAATTAGTGATTAGTCTTGCATATACACCATTTGCTCTCTTAATTGGCATTGCATATATGGGTTGGTCTTATCAAACATCTTTTGTTATTACCTCGATTTTTATGGCTGCGTCCAATTTACTAATAGCTGTTTTGGGACCAGTCCTTGGATCATTTTCGGATAATATTGGCAAAAGAAAATCCGAAGTTATAATAGCTGCAAGTGTTATGATTGCTACTACAGCGTTAATTACTGCTTGGGTGAATTTCTGGTGGGCTTCAATTCTCTTCTTAATAGCTAATTTTTGCTATCAAGCTGGTAGAATGTTCTATGATGCTCAAATACCATTCATCGCAGAAACTAAGAAACGTTCGCTTCTTCAAGCTGTTGGTGGGTCGTTAGCCTTTTTTGGTTCAGTTTTTGGTGTCTTAACAACTATGATTTTGGGTATGGTTTTAGGCACTTGGACTCATATTGATACTGCGATTTGGGATGCAGATCCCGGTGTATATTATGGTCAAGTTGATGTTATTATAGCAGAGCTCAATGGTATCATCAAATGGTTATTCTTAATTGGAGCTATTGTTATTTTGCTTATGTCTATTCCATACTTTTTCCACAAGGAAGTTGAGAATCCCTCAGATCGTACACTTAAAGAAAATCTTAGAGAATCCTTGAAAACTTTTAGAACTACTGGCAAAGACATTCTCAAGGATAAGAATTCTATTCTTTTCTTCTTGGCTTGGTTCTTTATTACTGATGCAGCAAATACGGCTATTCTATATATGGCTGTGATTATACAAGGAGCCGTGGGTTATACGCCTGAGGTTACGAATTATGTCATTTTTGCAGGCATTGGTGGCAGTCTGATTTTCGCTATCCTTACGGGTATCTTCATGAACAAGTATGGACCAAAACTTAGTTTCATAATTAATGGAGTTAGTTGGGCAATAGCTATTATCATTGTATTCTTTGCTGGATGGCAATACAAAACGGAACTGGTTTGGAATGGTTGGAGCTTTGATACAATTATACATGAGCTGCCTAAATGGTTGATGTTTATTGGAGCTTTCTTCATCGGAATCGGTTTTGGTGGCATTTGGATAATAGGTAGACAATTCATCATGATCTTAGCACCGCCGCAAAGACTTGCTCAATATGGTGGTTTCCAAAAAATCGCTGGTAGAGTGAGTGCTATTGTCTCTCCACTAATCTTCGCAGGATTAATCTATGCTTTCACGGGACAATTCGGGGTTCATCATGCGTATAGGTTTGCGTTAGCTGGTTTACTAGTCTTCTTCATTATAGGCGTTATTCTACTAGTCTTTATCAAAGATCCACATAAACGATACCTTGCTGGCGAACGTGCTCCCTACAAAGATTTTTACCACCCTAGGAAATCTGAAAAATAGAAAGATAGGTTTTCAGAACCTTTCTTTTTCTTTTATATTGGAAGCTCTTTTCCTTCTTCAACTAATTGTAGGCATTCTTCAAACATTTCCACAGCTTTTCTCAGATGTGGAATGATAATTGATCCCCCAACTATTAATGCCACATTCATTGCCTCGAAGAATTCCTCAGTTGTAACTCCTTCTTTTACACAATTAATAATATGATAGGTTATACAATCATTGCATCTGAGAACTGTTGAAGAGACTAATCCCAGTAGTTCTTTTACTTTTACAGATAAAGCTCCTTTTTCATATGCTCGAGAATCCAGAGCGAAGAATCGCTTGATTTGCTTATTATCACTAGCTAATATTCTTTCATTCATTTTTTTCCTGTAAAGTTTAAACTCATCAAGCTTGTTCATAAAACCACATCTATTTTATCCAATAATCATTTTATCTCATTAATACATTTTTTGATTGACTCTTTTACAATATTTTCCCGAAAAAATATTAGGAAAGGTTTTTTTTCATATAAGCTGGAATATATCATTATAGACTCATCGAGTTCACAGTAGGAGGATTTGCGTTGGCAAGAACAGCTCTTAAATGGATATTAGGTATTTTACTTACAATTGCTGGCTTTTTTATAGCTGGTGTCGTGATTATTGGCTACACTATGGACGTATCCTGGGAAAATAGTTTTGGTGGTATGATTAGCGGAATTGTTATGGGATCAATATTTTTTGTTCCCGGTCTTATATTCATAATCTTGGCATTAATTGATGTCTCTCATAATGCATTTGATTTGAGAATCTCCAAAATCTTGGAAGAAAATGATCGCATCTCTCCTCCTGATCTCGCTAAAAAGGCTCATAGTAATGAGGATAAGATTGAGAAATCAGTTTCAAGAATAATTGAAAAAGGGTTGATTATTGTTTATTTTGATAAAGCAACCGGAGAATTCGTCACTCAAGAAGGACGAGCTATCGCTGAAAGGGTAATTGGAATAATTGAATCAAAAAGAAGAATTACTTTAGAGGATTTAGTCATTGAAACTGGCATGACTCCAGATGAAGTAAAACGCATAGTTGTTGGCATGGAAAAAAGAGGATTATTTAGTGGTACTTATGATTGGAAAAGCGGTAAAATCCTCTCGAGTGATGGGGCACGCATGTTAGCTAAAGCGGAAACTAATTGCCCTCATTGTGGAGCTAATTTAACTGAACCTCCACTAAAAGGCGAAGAAATTAAATGTGAATTTTGTGGAGAAATAATCACAGGAAAATGAGGGTATTTTTTCCACTCATTTTTTCT
>DAOVHJ010000147.1 GCA_030671945.1 Candidatus Heimdallarchaeota archaeon | reverse complement strand
TAAGAAATGAATATGATAGTTTAAACAATGCTTAATGTCAAAAGGTTTTTACTTTAATTAAAATCATGATAATTTGGTTTTAGAAATGCCTAAGATTGAAGTTGAGATTTCTCCTCTTGCATTTTCAAGAGTAATTGATTGGACATCCTCAAATACAGAAAGAGAAGTTGGTGGTTATTTAGTTGGTATAGTGGATAATGGGAAAGTAAAAATCATTGATACAACTTATGCAGTAAAAAACTCAACACCAACCCATGTCTCAATAGATGAAATGGCACAGTTTCAAATAATAAAGGAAATTGAAAAAAGAGATGGAAAAGAAACTATTGTTGGTTTTTGGCATACTCATCCTAGCATGGGATTATTCTTATCAGGAACGGATATAGCTACCCAAAAAATATACCAAGCTTTACTTCCAGAAGCCGTTGCATTGGTATGTGATGGCAATACATTCGCTAAAACAAGAGAGCAAAAAGATTTCAAAGCACAATTTTTCAGAGTTGACAAGAATGACAAATCTCAAGAAATCAATTTTAGTGTATTAACTAACCCTAATGAATTACTTGAGTTATTGACTGATTTTGTTCAAGACGAAGAAAATGTAGAAAACATTGTAACAAATTCAGTTCAAAAATTATCAATCCATGTGAAAGATTCAATGGAACTCTTAGCAGAAGAGAAACTTGTCAGCAAGAGCGATTTCGAGAGTGCTGATAAATCTTGGAAGAAGGGATTAGCAAATGTTAGAGCTGATGTTGAGGAATTGCAGAAAATAGTTGTGACAAAAGAAGAACTAATTGATTTCCAAGAGAAGCAATTAAGTGCTTACGATAAACAAAAGAGAATGAATTTTGTCTTGTTATTCACAACTATATTGAGCTTAATACTTGTAGGCATTGTTTTGGTTTTAACTTTGTTACCATAGGAACTTAGCCCTTTTTGAGTGTTATATCCGAGTACTTAACTCTTCCAGGTCTTTTCCGAACAGCATATAGTATAGATACTAGCATCACGGTTGTAACTGATCCAATCGCAAGATATGACCATGGAAAATTATTAACTACAAATGTATTCCGACTAAGTGGAGGAGTAAACCATCTGTAATGTGGATCATAAGAAGCATTGGTAAAAGAACCAAAATTTATGTAGATCGATGCATCTTTTACTGGAACAGTAGTTGATGGTAAAGTAGTGTTTACAATTCCTTCTGAGCCATCTCTTATTATCCAATCCTCCAATTCATATTCAGCTTTAAATTCTCCAGCACTAGCTTCAACTTTCGAATTTGAGAATACCAAATCATGACTAGAGCTTAATGACAAATGAAGAGCTAGTTTTGTTCCTCCTGTAACAGGCATGAAATTTGTGAATGTAAGATATGACTTTATTTCACCAGGAGCAAGAACGGTACTAACTTGACGAGCGAGTAAAACGTGCTCTCTTGCTGTGTAGAAATCTACCGTCAATATACCGTCACTTGTTGAAAACTGCGAATAATAAATTGGTTGTCCATCAATACCAAATCCGAATTTAACTCGAATCATATTAGTTAATGGTGTTAGACCAACGACTGTGTCAGTTGCTGGTTCAAATAATCCATTACTGTCCGAATCCACAAATTCTATGAGTGATTCGTAGTTCCATCCAAATTCTAAGTTAGGAATCCCCGTTGACACATCCTCATAAAATCTTGAATCTATTTCTAATAGACCACCTACACCATCATTAAATATATTCAAGTTGTGACCTAATTCATGACTAGCAGAAGAACCATTGACTGTTTCGTATGTTTGATAACCCAACCGATCTTCTTTCACTTCAAAGAATAATGGATGTGTTGACCTTGCTTCTATATTATCAGCTATCGTGTCACCATCGCTGTCTGAGAATAAAATAACTGATTCATAAATTACCATTGAAAAGGAAAGCGCAGTAATCATACTAAAAACTACTAACAAGGTAGCAATATTTACATGGGGTTTATCTCTTACGAATTTTTCTTTAGACATTAAACATCATTTCTTTTAAACTAGCTATAACAGTACGAATTTTTCTAAAAGATATAGTGCTTTAAATTATGTTGAAAATTATAGGAATTTCTTCATAAAATGTTACAAGAGAAAGTTATTTGTATCAAGTGTGTAGACACTTATTTGTGGTGCTTGCCTTGGGGTCTAATAAAAGGAGCCTTGAAGAGTTTATCGAAGAACTTGTAGATTGGGATGAGGCAACTCGAGGGGAAGCTGCAAAAGCTCTTGGTGAAACTGAAGATGAGGAAGCAATTGATCCATTATTGAAGGCTTTAATGGAAGATGATTCCGAAGATGTCCGAGTTTCAGCAGCTAGAGCTTTAGGAAAATTTTATGGAAATAAGAGAATACCTAAGGAATTAGGTTTAATAATTGAAGAAGAAATATCTCCCATTGTCCGAATAGCTATTGCTAATTCTATTGGTAATCTCGAAAACATTTCTGCTGCGAAATTAATGATTCCTATTTTGGAAAGAGATGAGTCTTTTTGGGTGAGGGAAGCAATAATCGATGCTTTTGGTAAGATTGGCTCAAAGGAATTTACACCTCTAATTCTCAGACACCTAAAAGAGGATTCATCTGAAGAAGTAAGAGTTCAAGCCGCTGCTGCTTTACAAAAATGCTCAGACGGATCTATTCTTGATGATATTTTAGCTGTCTTTCAGAATGAGGATTCTGATGAAGTTAAAAGTCACGTTACTGGAATAATTGCAAATTTGGGTGATATTAATTCCGTAGAATTATTAACTACTGCATTGGAAAATGATGATTTTAAACTTACTCAAGCTGCGGCTGCAGAAGCTTTACATACCATCGCTCAAAAACTAGGTTATAAAGACGAAAATGAGATGCTGGATTCTCTGTAAAAACCCGGACTAAAACATTTAAACTAGTTCGACTATTTTTCATATGGAATTAAAAATCATTATCGGGTTAAAGATCAATGACTAAATCTACAACACGAGGTACTATCAGTATGACTAACCGGAAAACAACTGATGAAACAGCAAAAAGAAAACAAGATCACATTGAAATCTGCTGTAACAAATTACATGAAATTGAAATGTCGGTTACTACTGGTTTTGAGGATATTCATTTTGTTCCAAATGCTTTACCAGATATCAATTTTGATGATATTAACCTGAATACTGAATTTCTAAAACATGATTTTGATTATCCGATTTTTATCTCGTCTATTACTGGTGGAACAAAACTCGCTAAAAAGATAAACACACGACTTGCTAAACTCGCTGAGAAATACAAAATTGGAATTGGTGTTGGAAGTCAAAGAGCAGCTTTAGAAGATGAAGCTAATACAGATTCCTTCGCAGTTGTTCGCCAACAAGCTCCAAGTGTTTTCGTAGCAGCTAATTTAGGAGCCGTTCAATTCAATAATGATTTCACAATTAAGCATGCAGAAAAAGCCGTAGAAATGATAAATGCTGATGCACTAATCTTGCATCTAAATCCGTTACAGGAAGTTATCCAACCAGAAGGAAATACAAATTTCAGCAACCTAACTGAAAAGATAAAGGAAATAGGCAAAGAACTCAAACAACCACTGATTGTAAAGGAAGTAGGTTCTGGGATATCTCGAGACATTGCTCTGGATTTAGTTGATGGTGGTATTCCAGCTATTGATGTCGCGGGTGCTGGAGGAACAAGTTGGTCTCAAATAGAAGCAATCCGTGCAAAACAACAGGGTCTTACCAAACAACAAAAGGTTGGTGAATTATTCAAAGATTGGGGACTACCTACAGCGGTTAGTACTATCGAAGTAAGTAAATTCCAAGATATGGTTGAAATCATCTCTTCTGGTGGAATTAGAAATGGTTTACAAGCCGCAAAAGCTTTAGCTATTGGAGCAAAACTGGTTGGAATTGCATTACCTTTAGCATGTTTAGCTGCTACCGGAACAGAAAAACAATTAATTAATTGGATGGAACAATTTATTTACGAATTAAAAACAGCTATGTTTTTAGTTGGTGCTGAGGAATTAGAAGGTCTACAATTTGCTCCTATGACGGTTACCGGAAAAACAGCTGAATGGCTGACCGTTAGAGGACTAGACGAAGAGCTCGAAATGATTAATTTACGAGGTTAGGACATATGAATTACTCACTTGAAGATGAATCACCATTTAAAGAAGAATTAGGACCACTCATTAAAACTCTTGAAAGTGATCCGGATTGGAACAAACGATTCGGTGCAGCTAGCAAGCTGTTTAGACTTGGAAAGGAAAAATCAGTTGATCCATTGATTAAAGCCTTACAATATGATTCTCATCCTGAAATAAGACGATTTGCCGCTGTTCTTCTTGGTAAACTTGGAGACCCTCGAGCAAATTGGGCACTAATTGCAGCTTTACGGCAAGCTCTCAGTGAGAAAGATAAAACCATATCCTATCATACGAAAGAAGCCCTGGTTAAAATCAAAGGTAGTGATTTACCTTCGATATTGACAAGTACAATTGAGGATAGCGGAGAATTCTTTGAAATGAGAATTATGGCTCTTAATTTGCTGAGTGAGATTGCTGATACAAAAAGTGTTGAATGTTTAATACAAGTAATTAATAATCCTAAAACCGAAGGAAAAATTAGAGGTCGTGCAATCGAAGTATTAATCTATACTGGCCATTTAGCTGGTTTACAACTAGTGTTAGATCTTCTCGAATCAACTACAAATAAAAACTTCCAAAAAGTTGTTGCTCGTGCTCTATGTAAAACACCTTTGAAAAACAAAACAATCGTATTACGATTTGGTGATGCTTTACTCCATATTATGGAAACTGAAGAAAGTAAGAAAGAAGATAAAGATGCTGAATTAACAAAGCTTGCAGCAGATTCTCTGAAACAACTAGCTTCAAATATCAATCTTAGTTTTGAGCAATTAATGGATGAAATAATCATTGTTCGTAAAAAACAAAAGACGAAATAATCTTTCTTAAGGAAAGATTTAAAATGATGTTCCTTTTGTCCCAAAATTAGAAATTTACCTCAAGCGATGACTAGTAAATCAATTTATCAATGTTGATTTGCGATGAGGAAGCTCGAGGAGGAATACTATCAATGAGCAAACCATTCTATGTAAATGTAGATGTGCCCGAAGAATTGAAACAAGAAGCCTTGAAAGTTCTTGAGAAAGCTCGAGACACTGGAAAAACCAAGAAAGGTACCAATGAAACTACTAAAGCTATAGAAAGAAATCAAGCTAAGCTAGTTTTAATTGCCAATGATGTCCAACCTCAAGAAATAGTTATGCACTTACCACTTCTCTGCGAAGAGAAAAATATACCATATGTTGTTTGTGGTTCTATGAAAGACATTGGTAAGGCAATTGGCTTAGATCGTCCTTCCGCAAGTGCTGGGATTACTCATCCAGGCAATGCTAAAGATGCTTTAGATGCTCTTGTCAAGAAACTTGTGGCTTTGAAGAAATAAAGGAACCGAAAAATTGGAATGTGATACACTATGAGCGGTCGAAGATCTCAAGATACAGATAAAACTAGCCAGGATAATTCTTATCCTGCGGAAATAGTGCAAGTAGTAGCTCGCACAGGTGTCACTGGTGAAGTTCTTCAATGTAAAGTACGAGTACTTGAAGGACCAGATAGAATGAGAATTATAACACGTAATGTCAAAGGCCCAGTAAGGGTAGGTGACATTCTTATTTTGAGAGAAACAGAACGTGAAGCTCGAAGAATGAGAGGAAGAAGATAAGCAATTATCAAGGAGACATGTGACAAATGAAAGAACAAACATGTGCATTCTGTGCTTCCGGAATTGAACCTGGAACAGGTACTATGTACGTTAAGAACGATGGTTCGATTTTATGGTTCTGTTCGAGAAAATGTCGAGTATCAATGGTTGATTTCAAACGAAACCCAAGGAAACTCAAATGGACACAAAGATACGAGCAAAAGATTCTCACTGGTGGCAGATCCCGTAGACGAAGAAGAAGCAGGTAATTCTAGTTCCTGCTTAATTTTTCATTTTTTTTCTTTTATTGTTGATTCTTTGTTCAAAACAACAAATTCTTAATATCGTATGTGAATAGAGAATTAGTTGAACAAAATTTTAGGAAAAATTGAACCAAAACTAGGAGTCGCCAAATTATGAAATACAAAGAGCAATTGGAGAAAGCAGAACAGCTTGAAATACAAGGGAAAAATATGGAAGCTGCTAAAATTTATGAAGATATAGGTACTAAGAGTTTACGAGAGGAAGGGGAAGAGAGAAAAGCTGCTCCAAAAATAATCGCAAAAAGCATTGCTAGATACATGTTAGCAGGAAAAATAGCCCAAGCACAAGATCTTGCTTTTCAAGTCTTGTTCATGAAAGATGAGGATCCATTTCTTTCATTGCAAATCGAAACAGCGATTTCATCAAAAACAAATATTATAAGAGGATTCTTGGTAAAGAAATTTCCAGCTAAGATGGATGACAATAATAAAACATTACTTGAAATACCTCAAAATAGAAAAATCTTGAAAATAGAAAAAGAAATTACTATAAAGAAAATGTGGGAACAAACAATTTATGGAGATTATAAAGAGAAATTTGATTTACTTAATCAAAAATATCCAAATCCAAAAGAAATGATAAATTTCATCCTTTCAACAAAAACAGGAATAACTATTATTGGTGGGGAAGCATCAGATGGACAGAAAATACTGGTACTCATT
>DAOVHJ010000009.1 GCA_030671945.1 Candidatus Heimdallarchaeota archaeon | reverse complement strand
TTTTTTCAAAAATCCAATATTGTGTTTCGCCACCTAATTTTATGATTTCTTCAAAGATTATACTAAAATCTGTTTCTTTGACAAATTCCAAAGTTTTCTTTCGACTATTATTACTCTTCACACACTAAATTTGCATTTTTCTTTATTTCATCAGTCGAAAATCTTTTTGATAATGCTACCAATGTTAAATTGAAGCAAATGTTTTCCTCGTCTAACACCTTTAAGCGTCTTGCAAATCACATTCGTATGTGTGGAGAATTAGCCTGCTTACTTGAGGTTAGTGCTACTCCTAAACCGGGCAATGTGCACCGATTTCAAGATTTTGCAGAAATCCGTTATGAGGATTTCTTAGCTTCCAGTGTTTCCTTGGGTGTTTGGCTAGAAGAACTAGCAATGAAGGGTTTGCTTCTGAAGGATGATAAAATAAGTTGGCACCAGCTGGAATTGGGTAAAACCATCAAAGAAGCTGTGAAACAGAGTAATTATTTTCATCAACGAAGTAATACTAATCTCGGAATAATCCTCCTTCTCTCACCTCTTAGCGTCGCGGCAGGATTAACTTTCCTTGAAGAAGAACCAAACTGTAATCTTGACTTACTCCAAAAGAATGCTCTCGAGGTAATGAAGAACACAACGGTGGAAGATTCCATTCTTGTTTCAGAAGCTATTGCAAGTGTTTCTCCAGGTGGTCTGGGGAAAGTAGATCAATACGATATCACAGAACCATCTCTTGAAGAGGAGCTTCGCTCAGATGATGTCAATTTGTTAAAATTAATGGATATTTGCCAAGAGCGAGATAACATTTGTTTTGAATTAGCTCTTGGGTACCCAATCACGATTAAAACCGGCTTGGCTGCATTGAAGTGGTCTTTGGCTATTCGGAATGACATTAACTTGGCTATAATTGATGCATACTTAGCTATTCTCTCAAATTATCCTGACACGTTAGTCAAAAGGAAATTCGGTGATGAAATAGCACAACGAATCTCCAAACGAGCAACAGACATCATCAATGTCGGTGGAGCATTAACCTTAGAAGGTCGTCGAGAGCTTGAGGAACTCGATATAGAATTGAGGGAAGCGGAAGAAAAAATAAATCCCGGAACAACCGCGGATATCATTGCATCCACTATTTTTGTATACTTGCTTTCTGGTGGAAAGCTTGGGGATGAAAAGAGAGATTAAACGGTTTTCTCACATTTCAACCATCTTTGTCATTAATAATGTCCTTTTTATAGCTATAACGAAAACATTATTTTACCCTTTCTGCACTATCAAACAAAACGGATTACTAAAAATAATCGTTTTTGATTAATTTAAAGGACGATCGATTGTTATGAGTGAAGAAGAAAAATCTCCCGAAGAGAAAGAAAAAGAATTAGCTTTCTACAGAAACCAAACCAAAGTTTTACGTGAAAAAAATCGTGATTTACGAAATGCCTTATTATTAGCTGAATCTCAACAAGATACCGAGGAACCCGATGAAACTGCTCAAGAATCTCTTTCTGATATCAGGAAAATAATTTCTGATTCCAAAAAACAAATCACAGAGAAATTGAGTCAATTCAAAGAAACCTTGAATGACTCTGATATATCCGCGGAATCAACAGTAGATCCTACAGGCGCTCCTTCTGCACCAAAGTATAGTACTCAAATGGAAGGTACAGAAGTAAAAACAGGTCAACCGGCAGCTCCTTTATCAGCTGAAGCAGATGTTTTAGCTAGACAAGTTGATTATTTAAAAGTAGAAATTGATCGTCTCGAGACTTTTCTAGAGCAATCCGAGATGGTAAATAATCGATTACAAGAACTTTTATCTAAACACAATATCGATGTTTCTGAAATCACAAAAGCGATTAACGAAGCTTCTAAAACTGCCGTTTCACCAAAAGCAATTCAACAACCCGAACAAGTCTCAACCCCTGAAGTAAAATCCCCAACTATTCCTATAAAAATTGAACATAAACTGGAATCAAAGCCTGAGCCAAAACCAGAACCTAAAGTAAAGGAATTAGATCCTGTAATCGTCAAATTATTTGATAACTTTAAAGCCAAACTGGCAAAAAGAATTGGGGATGAAGACATAAAACTAGAAATCCTTAATCTTCGGGAAGAATTGATGGATCTCATACCTCATTCACGAGTTTTCTACGAAATGCAAGTGGAATACCGTCGTTGGAAGCGAGGATCAAGTTCTAAGGATGAATTGAAAGAAGCTGTTAAATTATGGGAAAAGACTATTGCTTCTATGTACAGCTCTTAGTCTTGCGTTTTCCTTTATTGTTCTCTTGTACTTTTATAGTAATGCAGAAATGATTGTGAAAACAATAGGATTAATAGGGAGGGACGTAAAGAGGTTCCCTCCCATCGGATGTAGTGGAGGACTGATCCCCAGAAAGTGGGGACAGTTTATCGAGGTGAGAGGTGAGGTAAGCATACATTATTCCCTTTTCCATTATAAAGTCCAATATTACCCGTATAGTTGTTGCAGTAGCTCTCCGAGTATATTCCAATATTACCGAGCTATTACCTCTTTTCCTTCTTTTTGACTCATTTTTCCTCTCTTCTTTTTCCAAATTTTGTTCTTTCCAATAGTTTATTAAACGAAAATGCTTTTAATGGTTTATTTCCATATACTACCATGGTGGTAAATGAATGAGTTTCACCGAGGGCATAATAGAGGAGCTGAAGAAGCTAGGCTTCAATGAGTATCAGGCAAAAGTCTATACAGCTCTAGTTGGTCTTGGCGTTGCTACTGCCTCTGAAATCTCGCAAGCAAGCGGGGTTCCACCAAATAAAGTATATTCTGTTATTGATACTTTGAAGAAACGAGGTTTAGTTCTTGCTCAAGAAAGTGACACAAGCACTAATAGGTATCGTCCTCGATCTCCGGATTCCTTTATGAAGGAGCTCAGATCTGATTATGAATCTACATTCAAAAAAACAGAAGATAAACTATTTGCTCTTTATGAACGTAGTAAGAAAGCGTTCATACCTGAATTGTGGATTCTCCGTGGATCTCAAGCGGTCTTCAGTAAGATAAAAGAAATGATCATGGATGCTAATACCGATGTTAGCATAGGTATTGATAGCCCGTTTGATTTACATCTACATGGAATAGATCAAGTCCTTAGCGAAGCTAGTGGCCATCTAAAGAGCATAACTATAATTACTGGAAAGGATGGGATAGATAATCCTGGTGAGGTTAATGTTTTGAAATCCCTTTCTGAATATACCGATGTAAGGATTTCAGAGAATTTCCATGCCATTTGGGTAATTATTGATTCTCAAGAAATTTTACAAGGAACATATGCTCAGTTGGAGGGTGGAATAGAACTTGGTGTTATGGCTACTTGGTCTGATAATCGAGCATTTGCTGAGCTTTGGAAGCGTTTCAGTGATTCCTTGTGGGAAAACGCTACTCCTCTTGACAAAATAAAACTGCCTACAGAATAAAAAAAAGATAAATATTGAATTAAGCTTTTTGCCAGAAGCTGAATTCGCCTTCTTTTTCTTCTTCTTTCTCTTCTTTCTTGGATTTACTTGCTCTTTTCTTTGCTTCTCGATCAACAATTACTTTTACGATTCCTTCAAAAAGATCAGGAACGCTTATTCCGGTTTTTGCGGAAGTTTCCAAGTAAAGAAGTTTCTTATCTGCAGCAAAAGCTTGGGCCTCTTCTGTTGAAACTTTTCTTTGATCTGCAATATCCACTTTGTTTCCAGCAAGCACTACTGGTACTTCACCGGCATTTTGACGTATTTGTTTTAACCAATAATCCAAACTGTTGAAAGAATTCCTATTGGTGATGTCATATACTAACACTCCGCCTGCTGCACCTGAGAAATAAAACGGTAAAAGGGACATAACAAATTCTTGACCACCAGTATCCCAGAGTTGCAATTTTACTTTAGCTTCGTTTACTGTGAGATTTTTGGTCATAAAGTCTACCCCAAGGGTTGGTAAATAAGATTCCCTGAAACGATCTTCTGCAAAACGAATAGTTAGACTTGTTTTTCCTACTTTCCCTGCTCCCACTACAATAACTTTGAATAGATGTTGATATCTTGGTCCTCTTGTTTTAGAAATCCTTGTCCGCTCCTTGTTTGTAATCAATAACTTTGTATTTTCTACTATGATTTCTTATATATGTGTTATTATTTTGGTAAAAACCATTTTTTTCTCTTAATTCTCTTCATCTATCGTCGGGCCCACAATTCCACGCCCAAAACCTTTTGTTTTGCTACTAAGATTCTTGGGTAATAATTTTCTGCGGGGAATACTCCTTCGGGCAGAGTTGAAATTTCTTCTAACTTGAAATTTCCTTTCCTCAAATCTGTCTTGTTATCTCCGAGAATGATATAGAGTTTTGCTCCGGCAATTAAATAATCACAACTTGAACCCTTAGGTGGTTCCAAACTCAACATAGTTTTCACTACTTTCGTTAATTTCGTAGGAAGATCAACTAAAACTGGTGCATCTAAATTTATTTCAGTTGTTATTGCAACTGTTGCAGCCTTTTTTGGAGTTGTTGTTTTCTTCGCTAGTGGTTTCGCTTTGAGGGGGGCTTTTGGTGGAGAAGCAACTTTCGGTGGTGCCTTTGTAGCGGTATTTTTTGTTGGAGCTGGTTTTGGTATTTCTGCTGGTTCACTATCTCCATGAAATCCTCCAAGAAATTCCATAATTGGTATAAATTCTTGATCTATTCCCTCTGTTTCTTCAACATGCTTTGTTTTATAGGCATGCTGCAATCTTAGTGCAGAAGCTTTTCTAGCTGATGCGAATTTTTGCACAATAGAAACTTTGGCACCTTTGAAGACATAGTTGATATGGTGTGTGTGAGAAACAACAATAACTAAAGATGATGAAGTTAATTTTACATCGCTTGTTTCTACTTTGATATCTTCCCCTTCTTCGTCGATAATATAACAGTCTAGCAACATTTTCATCACTTTAAATAGCACTAATAAGAATTAGTGGTATTTACCTTAAAAAAAGACTTTCGTTAGCGTCAAATATTCCCATACTAAACACTAATATTACTTGGAAACGCAATTTTCTCTAGTATTAAAACAATGAAAACCATATCAGGTGAGAATAATTTTACAAACAGTGGATAGAAAAAAAGTCGCAGAAGATGTCCTCGCACTAATAGAACAACAAGGTTACAAGAAAGCAAAAGATATGTGGAAATTCTTATTCACAGATCCGGAAATACAGGGGACAATAAAAGCTGCTAATCGTCTAGCAGTAAAGTATCTAAATTATACTGATCACGGATTAGATCACGTTGCTATTGTATGTAGAAATGTGCTAGAGATACTGACTAATGTGAAAGACGAAATTACTCCTGCATTTATCCGTCAAGATTTAGGGGATAATGATGATGTTGCAGTTATTTGTCTCGCTGCGAGTTACCTCCACGACGTTGGTCACATCATTCATCGTGAGTACCATGAATTAACCTCCTCATTTATGGTAAAGGACCTTCTCTATGACAAATTGAAGAAAATGTATTCGGATGTTGATAAACGTATAGAAATTCTTTCTCACATCCAGCATGCCGTCCTCTCCCATGATGATGAAATAATATGCTTAACTCCAGAAGCAGGTTTTGTTACAATTGCTGATGGTTTAGATATTTGTGAAGGTCGTAGTCGCAAACCCTATGATTTGGGTAAGGTGGACATCCATTCTATTTCAGCCTTAAGCATTTCAAAGATTGAAATCAGAAAAGGAACAAAGAAAAAGCCTTTGCGAATTAATGTTTATATGATGTCTGAAGCAGGAGTCTTTCAAGTTGAAGAAGTGTTCCTACCTAAGTTAAGAACTTCTGGTTTAGCTGAAGAAGTCGAAATTAACACTCTAGTAAATGGAAAACCACTTGCCTTGTCGCAAGTTTTACGAATGTATAAAAAATTTGAGGATTAATCGATTCGCCAATAAGGTTTCAAGAAATTCTTGAGTTCATCGAGAGTATTCTTTAATTGACCTTTGCTCCCACTTGATGAAAGATTTGACTCTGCTTCTTTACTGAATTCATAATCAGGAACAAAAGGTGAAATGCTAGCAAGAAATGCTTGTCCGAGTTCATTAAACTTATAGCCACCTTCCAGGGTCATCACTATTTTTCCTTCACAAACTTCGTTGGCTAAGTTGGAAATTCTTTCCATTATCACTTGGAAACCTAAAACAGATTGGCCAAGAAAACCATAAGGATCACCTAGCAATCCATCATAACCAGTGGATACAAAAATTACTTCTGGGTTATACTCTCGTACTACTGGTATTATTATTCTATCAAAAGCGGAAAGATACTCCTTATCTCCAGTTTCCATTGGTAAAGGTACACATATATTATATCCCTCACCTTCCCGTTCACCAATCTCTGTTGTTCTTCCTTGGAATGGAAAACTAAATCTGGGGTCTGCATGAAGGGAGAGTGTGAGGATATCACTTCTATCATAAAACAAATCAGCCATACCATTTCCGTAGTGATTGTCTATATCAATTATCGCGATTCTCTTGATCTTCTTCTCTTTAGTTAAATAATTAGCAGCAAACGCACCATTATTGAAGAAGCAAAATCCCATGGCATTAGTTCGTGTTGCATGATGTCCAGGAGGACGAGCTAATGCATAAGCAACATTGTTAGGTTGTTTTATTGCAATTTCTGCGGCAAGTTTTGCTCCGCCAACCGCACGAAGTCCTGCTCGAAAAGTGAACTCATTAGTTATCGTATCGCCAGTAATAGCAGTAACTCCAACCATGCTTCCATGCTTCACGGTATCTACTAATTGCTCAGTGTGAATGGTGTATAGGTCTTTTTCATTCACTGCTTCTGGAGAGGTCATTTTTACATTTGGTTTGTCCAATAAACCAGTTTCTATAATTGTTTTTTTTATAATTTTCAATCTACGTGGACTTTCAAGAATTTGTGGCATTTTATGTTTGTAGTAATCTTCGTGTTCTATGAAAGTGAGCAATTACTTCTTACCTCTCAAGATAGGTGATTATAGTTTTTGATGACTGTATTTTCACACATAACCTATTTTATCTTTGTGCATAAAATCAGGCAATTTCCGTCTCTACAGCTCGTTTTACTCTTTAATAGCTTTTTCTGCTAAAATTAGCACTATTTCTATTTGTTCCTTTGCTGTTCCTAGATAATTTCCTGGTGAATCAAATATCTCTTTCAAATCCTTTTCGGAAATGAATTCAATTATTTCCTTGTCTTTTTTGAGCACTCCAAACAATTGTACATTCTTTTCTACTGCAATCATGGAATTCTTTCTAAGCGATTCGTGGGCTTCTTGTCTATTCATACCATTATTTACTAATTCAGTCATCACAGCTTCTGCCATGATCAATCCCTTAGTAATATCGAGATTTTTCTTCATTTGTTCTGTTTTCACAACTAGTCCTGAAGTTACAAAATCAAAATCCACTAGCATTTGATCTATTGTCATGAATATCTCTGGATAGATATATCTTTCACTTGCACTATTGGCTAAGTCTCGTTCATGCCATGTAATTATGTTTTCTAACGCGGGGGTAGTATAACCTCTCATTATCCTTGCTAAGGCACTCATTCGTTCACTTCTTTCAGGATCCCTCTTATGGCTCATTGTACTAGAACCAACTTGTTTATCCAATCTGAATGGTTCTGCCACTTCTCCTATTTCTGTTCTTGATAGGTTCCTAATTTCTGTTGCGAATTTATCAATAGAACAGGCTAGTAGTATTAATTCAAGGAAGATTTCTGCAACTATTTCTCTAGAGACCAATTGATGTGTAATCACAGCTGCTTTTATGCCTAACTTTTCCATAGTGATTTGAACAATTCTATCTGCGTGCACTCCATAAGCAGCTCTTGTGCCTACAGCTCCTGAGAGTTTCCCGACAACATTCTCTTTCTTAAGGCATCTTATGTTTTCAAGATGTCTTACTAGCTCTTCCAACCAAATAGCGATTTTGTGTCCGAAAGAATATGGCACTGCTTGTGAACCATGTGTTCTACCAATACAAACAGTTTCTTTATGCTCTGTAACGATTCCAATAAGGTTCTTTATAGCTTTTACAATTCGCTGTTCTATTAACTTTAAAGCTTCTTTGGTTCTTACTGCTTCTGCAGTGTCTATAATATCATTACTTGTTGCTCCAAGGTGTATGTATCTACCGTATTCTCCACATTGTTCTGCAAACGCTCGAACAACAGAAGCAATATCATGATAGATCTCTTTTTCAATTTCATCTACCCGCTTCAACTTCACGTATTTTGCAGATGCCTTCTTCTCGATTTCTTCTGCTGCTTTCTTTGGGATATTCCCAACCATTGCATGTGCGTGTGCAATCGCTGCTTCTACTTTCAGTAATAATTCTAAGCGGTTTGTTCGAGAGAAAATCTTTCTCATTTCTTTGCTCCCGTACCGCCAATCAATTGGGTGTAAACAATCTGATTTTTTCATGGACATTATTCTCATACATCCTTTTTTGGAACATGTAAACTTACTAGTTTGTTTTTAAAACTGTTTCTTGTCCTTGTGAAAAAGGCAATTAGTCAGTTTTTACTCAGTTGAAAGTTTCCTTTCTTAATTAATTTGAAGGAACCACGTATAGCAGCTAAAATACCAATAATTATACACGCAAGAAACAGAATTGATGGAGTAAAATACCTATCAATAACTAAATGCCAAAAACTAAAACCAAAGAATAATCCTATTGCTACCAAAACACTAGCACTGGTTAGAATTGACTTCTTTGAATAATAGGAAAACGTGCCAATCAAAGCTACTAATATTATCGGCATGTAATATGCACTGTAGAATTTGTAAACCCCTCTTGGCATTAGTATATGCGTTAAAATAGTGTACATTGCTATCCATTCAAAGAATTCAACATTGTCAAGGTTCTTTCGACTGGAACGCAAAAACAAGAATACAGCTATAATACTTGCTGCGAAAATCATCAAAAACATAGAATTAATACCAAAAGCAATGAAATTCACAAACCAATCCGCCATATTCAGTTGTTTAAATGACCACGAAAGTTGTATTGTATTATTTATTATAGGCTCAGGTATTTCAGTTCCTAAACTCAGGAATTGCCCAGGAAACAGCAAATGTGCCCCGTACTGAATAGGCGTTATGAAAATCCAAGGTATAGAACAACACAAGCAAATGACAACATAATAGATGGCAATCATTATACTTTCTAGTAATCCTTTCTTTATTCCTTCACTTTTGGCTTTTTCTCCAAGCATTACCATAAAAAGCGGATACGTGAAGAACATGGCATTCTGCTTAGTCATGGTTGCAATGGCTAGCCAGAAAAAGGCATTCCTCCATTTTCTTTTTACAACAAAATAAAATGAAATGAGCGTGAACAAAGTCACCGGTCCAGGATTTAACCAATACACTCCATTATAAATGATATTTATTGGCGACAATGTCATAACGATTCCACCAATAATTGCAATAAACCGTGAATGTTCGCCTTTGATTATTTCTCTCAGTATGAGGTAAACAACTCCTGCGCATGCAGTGTCTGCAAGAATCATAGGGAACGCCATCCATAAATTAATCATCCCTGGTCGCCAGATAGCCACCAAAAAATATAGAAAAATAGGTGGATAGGAGTAAAAATACAAAGGATCGCCTGGAACAGTCAATTTCCAATCTGTGAAGGGGTACCAGCCTTCTTGGAACCATGCTTTTATCCAGTTATAATAATAAAAAGGGAAATCTCCATATCCTTCTAAATAGGTATTATTTGGGTAAAAATTAACATGTCTGTCCCAAATTATTTCAGAAGATAGTGCGGCATAATTCAATCTGTAGTTATATGCAAGGAGTAATCGAACTAATATTCCAAGAGTTATTAGAAAAATAATTATCGTTGCATTTAGACCAAACTCAACCCAATCTCTATTTTGAATCCTATCCTTAATATCTTGAAAACCTTTTGCCAGCTGTGTCTTTTCCAGTAGATGGGTAGTTCTAGATCGAGTGTTTTGAGTCTCAGCTGTCATCTTGAATTCCTTTGCATTGAAGAATAAAGGAATTCTTCCCTCAAAAAATTTTCTTAAGAATTAATTTACATTTTTGGATAAATAGACAATCCTAAGACTCCGAGTCCACCATTGATACCAATAGTTGAACAACAGGAGTCAATTTGTAATTCATCTTTGCCTACTTTGAACATAATACTTAGATACTCAAGTAACCGGTAAGCGTTTTGTTCGCTTAAAGCATGAAAGATTGTTCCCGTAAACTTTCTTTTCACAAAGTCTTTCTTGATTAATCTCCCAATTTCTCCTAATCCTTCCTTGAATGTTCGGACGTTTTTACTTGGTTCGATTTTCCCCAACCCATCAACATTGCATGCGATAAGTGGTTTTCCTCCCATTATTCCAGAAAATCTTCCAAGGAAGTTACTTCTTCTGATTTTTTCTGTATCATGAACTATGAAATACGTTCTATGGTAATGCTTTAACCATTCAGAATACATCATGATTTCTTGTAATTCTCTTCCTTTTCTATCCATTTCAACAGAATGTTTCGCCATAGTTTTTAGAATAGAACCAGCTGCTAAAGAATCAACAACGTTTATCCTATTTGCTAATTGCGGATCCTTTTTTCCGATTATTTTTTTAGCTTTCAGAGCATTTCTGTAGTTTTTACTAATATAAGAACTAATGGTGTTTACGATGATAGGTAATTCATTATCTACGCTCGTGAATGTTTCCACGAATTTTTCAGTCTGTATTGGTAGTGAATCAAGTTTTCTATTCTGAATTAATAATCCTAAAATTTCAGGTAAAGAGATTTCAAAAGGATAACTTCTCTTGGCTTTTCCGTTTATTTGGACATCATATGGAATTATCTTTATCCCAAAACTCTCAGCTTCTTCAGCTGTAATATCAGAAGTTGCGTCAACAAAGTGATTGTAATTTAAGCCACTTTTTCCAAGGGGTGCAGATTGTTTCACTAAGAAGGGATATGTACCCCTGATATTTTTCTGTTTGTCAATATACACAAATAAAATGTGTGGAGGATCACCATGTGAATCCAAAGTAAAAGTAGCTAAATCTCCCTGCATATTGTTTAGTAATTCATTATCATCTAAATCAAATGTTGATTTTTCACCGCAAAGAGGACACAATGTGGTGTATCTCTTGATACTATTCTCGGACAACTCCAACCACCTTCTCGGCTTCAGTGATGAAACTCAAATCACTGGTAAAAATGTACGTTGTCAAAGGCAATTAATTATCTTTTGTTTGAGGAAAATTCACACCAAAATCAAAAAGAAATTTAGGAAACCTCTAATTCTTGGTCAAACATGGGTTCTCCCACTTGTTCCTTAATATTTCTAACCATTTCAGGACCAATTGTTGGGATTCGAGCTAGTTCTCTTGGTTCTGCTCTTCTAAGAGAAGCAATCGATTTAAATCCGGAATTAAAGAGCATCCTGGCTCGCACTCTTCCTATTCCTTTCAGTTTTACCAGTGGAACAAGTTCTTTCTTAATTCCATGTGACACTCGCAGGTGAAGTTCCCTCAAACCCTTTTGTATCTTTGTGAGATTGAATAATTTTCCGATTTCAGAGGCTGAATAGAGCAACCATTTCGCATTATCAGTTATGTAAAGAATATCCCCACCACCCACATTAAACCTCATTATTATTGCTTCTTCAGGTTTTTCCTGGATCCATTGTTGTAACAGTAGAGCAGATTTAAGTGTCATCAAGAAATACTCGTATTCTGGGTCCCATTCTTCTGGTGTCTCTATAAGGAATCCCTCGGTGTAATCTGCTAAGAAACGCTGCAGCTCTGTCTGATCTTTTTGCCGTAAATATAGATTTCGTAAATCCGGAGTAGCTGCGATAAGATGGAAATAAGCAACTTCAGAAATGAGTGATTCAGATTGATTAGCTTCTTTCAAACCATTTCTCAGAACAACTGCTGATAAGGGATCAATATACAGCTGACTCACTCGTCTCCCAAATTGGGTTGCGGATAACTCTGACCCTTCTGTTTGAAGCATGCCTTCGTCTACGAGGAATTTCAATACTTTTTTCACTTGAAATTCAGTAGTACTAATGTCATTTTGATGCCCGAAAAATGTCTCTTTAATGAATATGGCAAGATCTTTCAAATCGGTGACATAGCCTATTGCAATAGCAGCTAAAATATGGGTTCGCAAAGCACTCTCGTTTGCAAGTTTAGACCAGATCATCTCTGGTTCACCTAAACAATATGTTTCCATAAAACGTCTAGTGTCTTGAGCCTTTTTCGCTATAATAATTGATTCTCCTTCTGTATCATATTTTGGTCTGCCAGCTCTACCAGCTTGTTGTTTGTACTCTAGTACTCTTATTGGTTGATTCCCAACTCCGACCTCATATCTCGAAAGAGACATAATAACTACCCTGCGAGCGGGAAGGTTTACTCCAGCAGCAAGAGTTGGAGTAGCACAAACACATTTGATGAGATTTTCTTTAAAACCGTTCTCAATCATTTTTCTATGGTCGGGCTTCAATCCTGCATGATGAAATGAAGCTCCTTTTCTTACAATCTTAACTAAGCGTTCTACTAAGCTTGTTTTTTCTCCCACATTAAGCATTCTGTCCGCTAGTTTCCGTAATTGATTTCTTTCTTCTGGGGTAAGTAGTCTGCTGATCACTTGACTAATTCTCTCAGCCGTTGATTGTGAACTTCTTCGAGTATTTGCAAAAACGAGTAATTGTCCCTTATTCTTTATCGTGTCAAAGGCAATATCGATTTCTGGATGTTTAGTACTAACGCTAGGTATAGGGATGGTACTTCCATCAGAGAACCCAACAATACCATTCCAATAGACACCCTCGGATAATTTCACAGGGCGCCAACTGGATAGCACTAATTCAGCATCAAGCCATTCTGCAATTTCATCAGCATTGAATATTGTAGCAGATAATGCAAGAATCTGTGTGTACGGGAGCATTTTCTTTAAACGAGCAAGAACAACTTCTAGAGTAGGACCTCTGTGAGAATCATCAATTAAGTGAACCTCATCTGCAACGATTATTTGAACGTCTTTTACCCATTTAACATCATGTCTCAGTAAAGAATCCACTTTTTCATTAGTGCAGATGATAATGTCATATTTTGCTAAGCGATAATCAGAAGAATCGAAATCACCTGTTGACTGGATAACTTTAATGCCTAATTCCTCGAATTCTTGGAAATCATCGAATTTTTCTGCAGCCAAAGCTTTCAAAGGAACCAAGTAGAGAGCTTTTCCTCCTCTCGAGAGAATAGCTTTCAACATAGCTAATTCAGCAACAAGAGTTTTTCCAGAAGCTGTAGGAACAGCTAAGACGAGATTTTCGCCATCAAGTAATCCTCTCTTGATAGCTTTAACCTGAGGGGGATATAAAGAAGAAATCCCTCTGTTAATGATGAGTTTCTTAGCCTCTTCAGGCAAATCAAGATCCTTAATCTTCATTATCGTATCTCAAATAACTTTTGTGAGTAAATAAGGTAAGGTGGACACTGAACTATAGTGAAGGGATACATAAAGACTCAACAGAAACTAAGTTCGCTTAACGAAACCAGCTTTAGGTTGGAAGAGCATGCCATCTTGACGCATCCGTTCAATGTTTCGCTCAATGAAATCCTTAGTCATACCAAAATCATGAGCTTTTTCAATGATGCGGTCTATAGGAACCGCTTGTCCTTTGTTTTCTAATTCCATCTCAGCGATGAGGTCCATTAGGGTTTCAATTTTACTCCGAGTGGAAGAAGAAGTGCCAACCATAACAACATCAATATCTAGTTTCCCGGTTTCAGGATCGATACCAACTTGTCGTAAAGAGACAGACAAAAGCCTAACAGCTGCTTCAGCATCTTCAATAGAAGCTTCACTACGAAGAGCCATTCTAGCGTGGGATTCAGTAAGACGAATTAAAGATTCCAATTGACGAGGAGTTATAGCAATAGGAGAGTCACTAGCTTCCCCTGCTTTTCTCATTTCCAGGTAGAATTCTTCTAAGCGTTTAGCAGCTTCATCAGAGAGGCGCGGACTAGAATTCAGCTTTGCGTAACTGATGTATTTCTTGAGTATCTCTTTAGAAATGGGGGGTTCTTTTTCAGTAACACCAGCAGTATGTAAACGCAAGATGTGTTGGGCTTTAACTTTATCAACATCCGCTTCAGGTTCATCTCGCACAATCCAAATTAAATCAAATCGAGAGAGAATAGTGACGGGAAGATTGATGTTTTCGGCAGCACTACGAGAAGGAATATAACGACCCAGTTTTGGATTAGCAGCAGCAAGAATAGAACAACGAGCGTTTAAAGTAGCAACAATACCTGCCTTTGCGACAGAAACAGTTCTTTGCTCCATGGCTTCATGAATGCTACTTCGATCTTCTTTTCGCATTTTGTCGAGTTCGTCGATACAGCAAACTCCTCTATCCGAGAGGACTAAAGCTCCTGCTTCTAATGTGAATTCTCCAGTATCTTGATCCCTTAGAACTGCTACAGTTAATCCTGCTGCAGAAGATCCCTTACCTGAGGTGTAGAGAGCTCTAGGAGCTAATGTAGCAATATATCGAAGAATCTGACTTTTTGCAGTTCCTGGATCACCTATTAGGAGGATGTTGCTTTCCCCTCTAATCTTAAGACCATCAGGTAATTCTTTTGGTATTCCTCCAAATAAGAGGAGGGCGAGTGATTCTTTGATATCTCTGTAACCATAAATTGATGGAGCCAGTGAATCGACTATTTTTGTGTGAATCCAGGGGTCCTTAGCTAAATCTAGAATTATTTGTTCTTCTTCCTCACTAATCTCTAATGATTCTAGATCTTGCTCTTCAGGAATAACATAATTAGCATTCATATTTATATGAAAAGTAGCTAGTTTTCCTGGGGTTTTCTTTGAAAAATCAGGTATAGACTGTAAAACACCTATTACTGATATTCTATCTCCGGGTCTTACTTTGTCAACCATGTCATGTTTAAGTAAAACAGAAACTGATCGAGGCATTTGTCCTGGGGGAAGGTTCTCAGGACGTTCTTGAATTGTTACTTTCTGCCAATCAACAAATTTTGATTCTTCTGTGAGTAATTTAAAGGGACCAGCTCGCCCACACCCAGGATTTTGACAATGATGTGGAGGATTGTAACGACCCTCTTCTTGTGGTAGAATCATAATTTCTTGACAATTTTGGCATTGGAAGAATCCTTCAATTAATAATGGTTTCACAACTGTTGCTCGAGTTGTTATTCCGTATAACATTACTAATTTACCCACATGCTCTGTTCGAATCCCTCGAAGGGGTATTATCTCACTTTCACCCATATTAAAGAAACGAATGAAGAACTCTCGAGTTGTGAACGCATAATCAGAATCTTCAATTTCCACAACTTCTGTTACAGCTCGATTTCCTGCTTCTAAGAACTCCTTTGGTTCATCTATGGATCTTCGAGCTAATTCAGGATTGAATTTAATAACATCTGTAAAATCAACTTTAAGAGAAATTTCTCCTTCAACAGTCATTTGTTGAATTTGTTCACGATAGATATAATTACCATTTTCATCACGAAACTCGCGGATAAATTCATTAAATGCTGCTACTGGATCAGTAGTATCTGAGACCAATTCAATTCTACCCCATTAATACTATTCATTTTATTTTTTAATTCTTTTTCACACTTATTTTTTGCTTGTAGAACCATCATTCAACTACAACAATACAACAAAGGAGGTTAGAAGCAAGGATTGTTCTTACTGCAGTCAAGTAGAGAAGCTTCCCATTGCTGAAGTTGATCTTTTAGGGTTTTGAACAACCAGAGTTCTTCTGGAGTTAAGTGTTTAATAAACGGTGAAGGATCTCCGACTTTCTGAGATAATTTGATAATCTTGAATCGACGTTTTGAGATGATATCTTTTAGTAAAGCTTCCATTCGTTCTTTTTCACGGAGTGCGTATGAATCAGTTTTCTTAGCTACTTCTTCAATCTGCAAGGAAACTACTGGATAAAAATCAGGATCAAGTTCTATTGGTGTTTGGCTCTTAGATTCATCCCAGAGAATGGTTTGCATATACGGAATGTCGAAAGATTTCATGTTCTTTATTTCAACTGCTTTTTGTTCAGCTAAAATACGAGCAATCCAAAGTGGAACCTCGAATTCGGATCCCGTGATTAATTTGATTTTTCTATCGCCAATCAAAACATCGGGATTATCGATCAAGCATTTGATTTTAACGGGTTTCTCCTCAAAATCAAAGACAATGCGTTGTAATTCAAGGTCGGGGTCGAATTCACTCACTCATGATTCACCTGCTTATTCTTTCCGGGATACGTGCTGATTCCGTATTTCGATGCTCGTTCTGCCCTAATTTAATCTTTCCTTAAGCATCAAAATCAGCTGGTGCCCAAAAAGCTCAATCTTACTTCAACTTAATATTCTTTTTCCATATCGAATTTGTTGCATGTTACAGTTCTATATTCAAGTTCTAAATGGTTGGTATGATACATATAATATAAACACCAAGCTAGGGGAGTTTAACGAAAGTATTCGGAGTTAAGGGAGGAAGAGAAAAAAAGAAAGAGGTGGAGAAAAACTGAGTCAGTTCTTCTCAAGTAAATGGTCAGCAGTGAAATCTGAAACTTTCTTGATGTGAAAGTCTTCCACGAGAATGTTACGAACCTCGCGCGCGGAAACGGATAAGGAAACCTTAGTGGTTCGACCGTATCGTCCCATACTTACGACTTTCGTGTTTACTATACCAAGCATTGAAAGCTCATTGAGGAGAGAATTAGCTCTTCTCGGAGTGATAGGCTCAAGAGCAGTGCTTCTGCAAAGCTCTTGGTAGACTTTGTACAAGTCTCCTGTAGTAATAACTTTCAGATCGCTTTTCTCTAAAACATATACTGACCACAATACGATTTTGGTTTGAACAGGAAGAGATACCAAAGCTTCCTGGACGGTATTTCGTTCGATTTGTTTCGTTGCTTTTCTTACATGAACTTCTGTAACCCTCTCTTCGCTGCTTCTCTCGGCAAGTTCAGCAGCAACTCGCAATAAATCTAATGCTCTACGTGCATCGCCCCATTCTTGTGCAGCTAGGGCAGCACATAGACTCACTACGCCCGGCTCTAAAACTCCGTCATTGAATCCGTCTACAGCTCGTTCGCCTAGAATATCCTCTAGTTGTGCCGCATTGTATGGTCTAAAGACCAATTCTTCTTCTGAAAGACTTGATCTTACTCGAGGATCTAGTGTTTCTTTAAAGGATAAATCGTTTGTAATACAAACAAGTGAAACTTGAGCTTTCTTGAGATCAGTATTAATTCTTGTAAGCTGATAGAGAACATTATCACCACTCTTATGATGGAGTTTATCCAATTCGTCAAAAATAACTATCAAAAGCTGTTTCTTCGAATCAAGCTTTGTTTTGAACCGTTTGAAAACTACATCAGTTGGTAATCCTGTAAATGGTACTGATTCTCCAACAACCTCACATAATCTTGCTAGCACTCGATAATCAGTGTCCACTTCTACGCAGTTTAAAATCGATAAAATTACATTTTTCCCAATTTCTGCAGCCCTTTGACGTAAATATTTAGTTACGTACTTTGAAACTATTGTCTTCCCTGTTCCGGTTTTCCCATACAAGAACATATTACTTGGGCGATTGTTTCTTAAAGCGCTCCCTAATGCCTTTCCTAAAAATTGGATTTCGTAATCTCTATGTGGTAATTTGTCTGGTATATGACTTGGTCTTAGTACTTCGTGATTCTTAAAAATACTTGGACTTGTTATGAACCTATCAAATATGGCATCCAAAGGGTGATCTGTCATTTGTTTTCTTGTTATCTCCTATTGATTTGTTATAACTCATTCATGCGTTTACTAAGTTGTTTAATTATACAATTCGTTAAATAGTGGAAAGACCACTACTTCTAGTGGAACTTTTGTAAGCTCTTTAAGAAACTCATCATATATAAAATTTCCTAACCTCTTTTTCTAGTGGAACTTTTTTCAAAGATAAAAAGAGGAATTGATTAATCAGAAAGGTTATTGTTTTTCTTGACAGATATTA
>DAOVHJ010000019.1 GCA_030671945.1 Candidatus Heimdallarchaeota archaeon | reverse complement strand
CCCTCTTTTTGTAGTAAGCTAAGAAATTCTAAACGAGCTTTTTCACTTGGATAAAATTGAGTAGCTGAGAATTGCTTGAATTCCTCAACTGTTGCACAGCCAAATAATTTCGCCATTGTTTCATTTGCTTCTATGATTGCTCCTGTTTCAATACTAGATCGAAACATTCCTACCAATGCATTTTCGAATAAGTTTTGGTATTTTATGAACGAATCCTTTGTTTCTGTATTGTCAATAACTACAACGGAAACTGAGACTAATTTTTGTTCTATATCATAAGCCCCAATATTGAATTGTAACCACCATCTTTCTTCTCCATCTTTTCGTAAGATTTTGTATTCAAGCATCTTAGGAACGAAACCACTTTGCATTTGCTTGAAACTCTTGAGATAGTAATCTTTGAAATCTGGGTGTATGATTTGTTGAATAAAATTAGGAGTATCATACCAGTTTTGTGTTGTGTACCCACTTAAATCCTCAAGAAATACATCAACTAAGGAGAATTTTCCGGAAGGTAAATCCATCTTTAGAAATCCACGAACACGCTCAGCAAGCTTCTGATGCATATCTTCAAGTTCTGTGATTGTTATCTCTAATTTTTTTCTTTGATCTCTTGCCTCTATTTCACGCAGCGCTCTTTTGATAGCCGGAACTAAACGTTCCATCCGAGATTTTAAAACATAATCTGTAGCCCCACTCTGTAGGGCTTCAATTGCTAATTCTTCTCCTAATACTGCAGATACGAGTATGAATGGAGTTTGTAACCCCATCTCTCGAGTGAGTTTCAAAGCACTTAAACCATCAAATGATGGTAAACTGTAATCAGCTAAAATAATGTCTATTGATTCATCTTTTAGGGCATTGATATAATCACTTCGTGTATCTACACTTGTGATGTTACAATTTACATCCTCCAAAGTAAGGATTTCTTTAACTAATTCAACATCGATTTTATTATCTTCAAGATGGACTATTTTTAGCGGTGCTTTCATACGTAAAACTCTCTGAAGTCGAGTGGAATATTGCTGAATATATGAGTCAGCAGTATTCGCTATGAATTATTTTCTTGTTCTTACAGTTATAACATTTACTTTATATGCTAAACTTAGGAAAAATCTTTGATTTGAATCCAATCGACAAAAAAGAAATTCTTTAGTTAAGCAAATAGTTAATCATTCCAATAATTATGTAATGAAAATCACTGACAGTTGATTTGATTAATTTTATTAACTCAAATATTATTGAAAACAAGGGTTAATTCTATGAAAACCATTAGAACTGAAGAAATGAACTGGCAAGATATTCAAGAAGCAATTCGAAAAGGATTTAAAACTTTAGTAGTTGCGGTTGGTTCAATCGAACAACATGGGCCACATCTACCCACAATAACAGATACTTTAATTGGAGATTCTTTAGTTAATGAAATTGTCAAGAAAATCGGTAATGCTCTACAAGGTCCCACAATTAGAATTGGTTGTTCAAAACACCACTTAAGTTTCCCTGGAACAATCACCCTGAGTACTGAAACCTTTAAAGCTGTGGTATCTGATTATGCTGAAAGTGTTGCCAAACACGGTTTCGAAAATCTAGTCTTCATTCCAAGTCACGGAGGAAATTTTGTACACTTGGAAGAAGCAATTAATGATTTAAATAAAAAACTCACAGATATGAAGATCTTTGGTTATACAGATCTTTATGGATTTCTTGAACTTTTAACTAGTTATTCTATCGAAGCAGGGAAGAGTCAGGAAGAAGCAGGAGCTCATGCAGGTGAAAATGAAACCTCACTAATTCTAGCTTTAGCAGAAGAATTAGTTATCAAAGATAGACTTAATCCTGGTTTCGTTGAAAAATTCACAGAAAAAGAAGGGGAAATAATTTTTACGAAAGGTATGAAAGCTCTAACTGAGAATGGTGTTTTAGGTGATCCTAGGAGAGCTTCCGCAAAAGATGGTAAAATTTATTTCAAGAAACTTGCGGATTTCCTTGCAAATGAAGTGTCTAAAATGATTAATTAGGATACTTCGCATTTTCTTCTTTATTTTCTCAATTTATACAGTGCCTTTTGTTAAAGGTACATATACTAATATTCAATAATAGTGATAGTTTTAAATTAATCAGAGTTAACTGACAAAAATATAAAACTTCAAAGAAAAATTGTGTAATAGGTCTCATTAAAATGACTTCTAGCAAAACTAAGAAAACCTCTACAGCTACTACCGCTCCTGAAAACAGCAGTTCAAAAATTAAAGGAATTATTTTTGATTTCGATGGTGTATTGTCTTCATTTCATGCTAGAATTGGTTGGCCAATAACAAGTGCTGCGATAAGAGTAAAACCTGATATTACGAGAGAACAAATTACTGATATGGCACTTTCAGTCCTTACAATGTTGTCTTCTATAGATAAAGATTCAAGTAAGACCACCATACTCAAGTATATATTTAGCGTGGGAAAGAAGTTTGGTATGTCGAATTTTCAAACTTTCAAATACATGATTACTTTGGGTATAATATACAGGAAAAACAGAAAGACAGTTGTACCTAATATTGGCGTCAGAGAAGTTCTTAGAGAAATTCTTGCTCAAGATTACAAACTTATTTTATTAACTAATACAAGTCAAGGTATTATCGATATTGCTAAAGAGAAAATTCCCGAAATAAATGAATTCGATTTAATATTAACTCGAGATGATGTCAAAGTTCTCAAACCTAATGCTATCGGCTTGATTAAAGCTATGGAAGTTTTAGGGTTAGATGCAGATGAAGTAATCACAATTGGAGATCAAGCGAGTGATATAATTGCTGGGAAAAGAGCAGGAACCATGACTGTTGCGGTAAATGATGAAATTATGGATTTCGCAAAACAACTTCTAAGAGATGAGAATCCCGATTTCATTATAAGGGATCTTCGTCAATTACCAAATCTTTTGATATTTCTACGTGATTGCATTATTGAAGATATTAGAACAACTATAGATTTAACTGAAAAGCCTTTTCCAGAAGATTTCAACACAATTGAGAAAAACTCTAATCCCTCACCATAATTACAAGAAAGTGATTTAGATTTCTAAGAAGGGAATATTGATTCTTTTTTTGGCCAAACATCAATTAATTGAGCTACTCCAAGAATGTGAGAGCAAATCTTTCGGTGTTTAAAGAAGGGACAGCTGCACTCATATACACCATCAGTAAAACGAACCCAATATTTTCCATGTTTCTGACTAATTACCACGTATTTGAACCAAGCCCAATTATCTGTATTCTTGTCTTTCTCCCCTTCTAGGAATTGGATTCGCTTAGAGTGTCGCAAGTATTTCCTACTTGTTCTATATTTGCTAGCTACTAATCGATCCTTTTGGATCCATTCTAATATCCAATCAGGGAGGGGCAAAGTGACATAACTCCATTATATTTAGAAAAACATTTACTAATAATTTCCTAGCAGCATTTCTTTGGAAGAATATAAATTAGGTCTCGTACTTTTTCCAAAAAGGGGCGAACTTCATCAGGTATCTTATAGAATTTCCATTGCCCTTTTTTCTGAAAAGTAATTAATCCGCCTTCTCTCAAATTTCTCAAATGATGCGATATCAGGGTTTGATGTTCATTAAATGCAGATTCAAATTCACAGTTACAAGCCCATTCCTTGTTCAATAGAATTAAGAGAATTTTTAATCGAATAGGGTTGGCAATAAGCTTTAATTGTGAGGAAAAATCATCGGCTTTTTCGAAAACATCAATACCGGAAAGATATTCCTTTCTATCTAGAGAAACGCAACAAATTTGTTTCAAATCAACTTTTTCAATTATTTCATCAAGATCGGCAATATCTTCTCTTCCTCTAATGGTAACGATTTTGACCATTTTTTTCTCTTTTTTCTTTTGTTCTTCCAAACTCATTATACCCTATCCATTACGAAATTTATATACTAACTATAAGGTATTCCTTTTTTATTTGTTGTTAGATTAACGAAAAACGTTGATTTGGATAATCTAGTATTACTTTGTAATTCTTTAGAAAGTTATACCCAATGATACCATTTTTTATCTTAGCAGCTTTCGGGGCAACTTTAGCTAAATCAGTAACAATAATTTGCATATTTTCTTGACTAGTCATTGCTACCTTGAATTGTTCAATTGAAGCAATTTCCATTTTAGCATCACCACCTACTCCTTTAACTAATCCGGGGAATGGTGTAGTTGCAAGTTGAAGATCTTTGGCTAACTGTTGTGTAATAACAGTTCCTCCAGCACCTGTGTCTAAAACAAAATCAAAAGCATCTGATCCATTAATGTTCACTGGTATACCAACTAAATGAGTATCATCGAGATAGACAAATTCTTGCCAATTAGTATCCGAAGAATCAGCTATTTGATCATTTATTACCCTATTAAATTGTAATTTTTTCTGGGGATAATCCACAGTTAATATAAAGTGCTTCAAAGTAGTAAAACCAATGGTACCGTCAACAGACGTTCCACAATTACCTAGTAATTTTTCAAAATCGAGAACTAAAACATCTTCATTTTCATATGTCTCATTGCTAATTCTCAGTTCCTGCAAAAGAGCAATTTCGTGTGGAAGACTTACTGAAATATCTTCCACCTCAAGATCAAGAGTTTCAATTCCTAAACTATTAGCCAGTTTCTTTGATATTGTAGTTGCTTTCGCACCAGTGTCCAAAACGAAATTGAACGGACCCTCTTTATTTACAAAGACATCCAAATGGATGTGATTCGATGCTTTATCAAGTTTAAAGTCTATAGTCATTAGGCTCTACCACTTCAAAGAATTCTATCGTATTTCTAATTTGGTTTTCTTGCGGTAATAATACCACTGTTCATAAGATAGTCTTTACCATCTTTCCACTTTATTCTGCCAGCTTGTTTGCTCTCAATATCTACAGAGATATCAACAAATCCTGCAGCTTTAATTGCTTCTGTGTAACCTTCAGCTGTTAATGCTCCAGCAACACAACCACATAAAGCTTCATCATCTTCTTTCATACTCTCAGGTAGTTCTTGTTCTGCTATTATATCAGCATCAACAAGCCGTCCGCCTGGTTTTAGAATTCGAAAGGCTTCTTCGAAGACTGTTTGCTTGTCTGAAGCAAGGTTAATAACACAATTAGATATCACTACATCAGCAATATTATCTTCAAGTGGCACATTTTCAATGTCCCCTAATTTAACTTCAACATTATCTAGAGACATTTCTTCAGCTAAATTAGTTGCATATTCGATCATTTCTGGAGTCATGTCAATACCAATCGCTTTCCCAGTTTTACCTGTTAATTTGGCAGCTTCTAACAAATCATGTCCTGGACCACTCCCAAAATCTACAACAACATCTCCTTCTCGTATTCCAGCTTTACTAGCTAGATTACTACTGGAACCAAAACTAGGCACCTTTGTGTCTTTATTCTTTGGTGATAATGTTGTCTCACTAGAACAACAAGAATCTTCTTTTGATTCAGTCTCAGCTACAACTGGTGAACAACATGATTCTCCTTGAGTTGCTTTCTCTAATGCCTTCGCATAACTTTTTTTGATGACTTCTTTTGAATCAGCCATTTTATCACAACAATGATTAACTATGCTATATGAAATATTCTTCATATAAAAGATTGTTCATATAGTCTATAATAGAACGCGGATGATAATATTATGGGAAAAAAAGCAAAAAGTTAACAATTATTTCTTAATTGCACGAATAATTCCATTGTAGAGTATTATTTCTTCCCCTTCCCATTTAAATGAAGATTTATCTTCTATCTCGAATTCGATGTTCTCAAAACCAGCATTTCTGATAACTTCCAAATAACCCTCTTTCGTTAAAGCCCCACTAATGCAACCACACCAAGCATCTGAGTTTTCCTTTAATGATTCTGGATGCTCTTTTGCAGCAATTTTATCAGCATCAACCAATCGACCGCCAGACTTCAGGATACGAAAAGCTTCACTAAAAACAGCTTGCTTATCTGGTGATAGGTTAATAACGCAATTAGAAATCACTACATCTGCAATATTATCTTCTAATGGAACATTCTCGATTTCCCCAAGTTTAATCTCAACATTCTTCAAACCCATCTTATCGATATTTGCCTTTGATTGATCTATCATTTCAGGAGTCATATCAATTCCAATGGCTTTGCCATTTGGACCTGT
Source organism: Candidatus Heimdallarchaeota archaeon (assembly GCA_030671945.1). Lineage (GTDB taxonomy): Archaea > Asgardarchaeota > Heimdallarchaeia > JABLTI01 > JABLTI01 > JABLTI01. Next base: position 8,903 of record DAOVHJ010000019.1, on the reverse strand, counting down.
TAATTTTGCTGCGCGTATTAAATCATACCCAGAACCACTCCCAAAATCAACAATGATCTCACCTGATTTGATGTCAGCACGACCAGGCAAATCATAAATGCACCCAAAACTTGGTGCAATAAGTTCACCACTAAACAAACCTGCTACTGGTCTTATATGTTCTACTGGAGATCCTTCAGAACAACACGCAGTATCCTTTTTCTCCTTTGATTTTTCTAATGCTTCTGCATACTTTTCTTTTACAGTGTCCTTAATTTTAGGCATAGGGTTATCCTCAGGTTAACCAATCTAGATTTCATGAAGTATATTGAATGATAAGTCATTCTACTAATTTTCTAATTATCTAACAAACATATAAAACCTATTAAGACACAATGATTTATTCACAACGCTTACTGGGTGTTACAATGGACAATAATAATGATATCTTCAATTTAACAGAGGAACAAGAAAAGCGAATCAGTACATTTCTCGATAACGGAAGAAGAGATACACCATTATTCTGTGAAGAAGGAGTAAATGAAGAAATTTTTATCCCTGTTAAGGATGGAGAAGTAAGAGTTCTACACCATAAACCAGAGAAGATAACAACAAAAAGGCCCATTCTTTTTTTACCGGGTTTTGTGGCTGCACCATGGACTTGGAATGATTTTCATCGCCCACATCATGGTTTTGCTGAGTATTATTATTTTGAAACCCGAGAAAAGAAATCAAGTAAAATGAACAAACATAGAAAAATCCAATTATCAATAAAGCAATCAGCAGTGGATTTAGCAGATGTCATTGAGCATTTGGGATTAAATAAGAAGGATTACGTATTGGCTTCAGCTAGTTATGGTGGAGGGGTTATTTTTCAAGCATTGATTGATAAATTAATTAAACCACCTACTACTTATTCTTTTGATCCAATTGCTGAATGGATTTATGGTTCTCCGTTTACCAATGCTTTTATTCGATTTACTCCAGGATTTATTTTAGGACCTTTCAGAACAATATTTACTAAAATGTTTTTAGCTGGAATGAAAAATCAGTCACAAAAAAATAGAATGATAGCTTTTGTTCAAGGAGGAGAACCTTGGAAATTCAAAAAAAGCACAAGGCAGAACTTGCAGTGGGATATCAGAGAAGAATTATCAGAAATAGATACAGAGTTATTCATTGCTCATGGACCTTTAGATAAATATCACCCTAGAATGGCATACTATAATTTCACGAAAGCTATTCCCAAAGGAAGATTTATTTTCATGAACACTACGGATGAAGATCGAGAGTTGTTAGCAGGAGTAATTGCAACCGAATTTGCGAAGATAACTAAAAATGATGGATTACCAAAGTGTTTAGAACAGTTCGAAATCAAAATAGAAAGATAAAAATTATGTGACATTTTTCATTAGTTGATTTCCAATAAATTTTGCAACAGCAAGAATATCATATGGCCACACATAGGTAATTTCTATCTCTGGATATTTCTGAGCTATTTCATCAACTGCTTCGGGTATATCCTTTTCCTGGTGTTCTCCACCAGGAGTAACCATAGTCGTTGTTACCAAGATTTTTTTTGGTTTTAATTTTATAGCTTCTAGTAAAGCATCTTGGATAGTTGGGTTGCAGAATTCATTAAAGCCAACAAAAGTTTTTACACCGGTAACCTTCTCGATATTTTTGCCTATCTCAATGCCACTTGTGTAATATGGATCATTCTCTGCTGTTCGAGGCCAGTTTTTCATTTTATGTTCTATTTCATCTGCTCTTTTCTTTGTTTCCGCATCAACACAATAAGGATCATGCTCAACTTGAAGATGAACGCCATAGAAAAATGCCATCTCATCACCAGGAAAATCAGTTGGAGGTGAACCATGCATCGCTAAAACAATTTTAATTGCCTCTTTATCTACGGTTGAATTCATAATTTATTCACTATTTTCAAATTGTCACAATCAAATTAAATATCACTACTTAGAAAATGAATAAGGTAAAAATCTAGCTACTGTCATTTTCATGAGCTAGTGAGGATGTGGTGTTATCAGGAGGATCAATTTTAGGGATTTTTCTTCGCATAATTGCTTCAAGATCAGGTTCAAGCAACTTTGTGGCGATTCGAGAATAATCACGTTCAGCAGCAATCCGTACTTCATAACCAGAGCAAACATTGGATTGATCAAGTTCAGGGCATTCACTGCATTCATCTCTCTTGCGTTTAGATCGACGATAAATGATACGAAAGGCGAGATAAGAAGCAAAACCAATGCCAATAAAGAGACCTCGATGAAGCCAAGAAGTATTTTGTACAGCACCACCAATCATCCAACCAAAATATAAACCAAGAAGAAAACGAGCTATTCGGGTGAAAATACGGGGGAGAGGTAGTATTTGAACAAGAAAAGTAGGGAGAAGAAGACAAGCAGCAATTGTAAACCAAAGCCAAATATCAATAGTAAAGGGAACGAGACTAAAAATCAAACTACCAAGAATTATACCGGAATAAACAAAGGTACAACCTTGACAAAGATACAAACGACCAATTTTAAAAACATGACCAGAAAAACGAGGGCAAAGAGGATGATGAGCAAAACGGAAAGGCCAATATAGCTTGAATCTTAGGTACCAAAGATAAATTCTAGTCTTAAGATTCAAAGTGGATAACACCAAAGCGAAATAATGACCTTAAAAAAATAAAAGAGAATAACAATTATTAAAATTATTATTCAATGACAACAGCTGTACCATAAGCTATGGTTGCGTAATTTGCTCCTTGACCTAGTTGGTCAGAGTCGATTCTAACACCTACAATGGCATTAGCACCAATTCGACGAGCGTGTTCCATCATACGTGCAACAGCTTCCTCTCTAGATTCGATAGTTGTAGTCGTATAAGCAGTCACTTCTCCACCGCAAGTGGTTTGACAACCTGCTAACCATTCGCCCCCCATACCTCGAGATCGAACAGTACATCCATACACAATACCGCGATAAGCAGTAATGCGATAACCAGGCACAATTGCTGTTGTAGAAACTATAACAGTAGGTACTTTATTTGGATTGATTTGTTCAGACATGAAAATAACTTCTATTTTGAGCTTTAAGATTATTTTGGTTTTTAAAAGAAAAAAAAAGAGTGAATGAAATTACTTTCTTTTTGGAAAGTAATTTTGTAGTTCTCTTACCAAGAAACTACAATTACTCTTTCTGAGAACCTGAGATTGTGAGTGAGGGCAATTTAATTGGAGGAACTTTTGCCTGAGTGTCATTTAAGTCAGAGTATTTACCAATCAAATCTATGTTAGCAAAGAATCGGAGAACACTGTCAGTGTAGCGGAGAGTTCGTAATGGGTATTGGATTTCGCCGTCTTTGACAAACCAAGCACCATCTCGAGTTAAACCTGTGAAAATTCCTTTAGTAGGATTAACAGCATTTTGGTAATGAAAGTGGGTGATAAGAATACCATTCTTTGTTTCAGCAACCATCTCATCGAGGTTTGAATTACCTTCACCTATGAGCAAGTTCCCTGGAAATGGCATGGAACGACCTCTAAATTTAGCGTTGTGGCCTGTGCTTTTAACGTCGTCTTTATCTGCAGTCAATGTATCATAAGCTAAATTCATGGCTACACCATTAGTGATCATATCAAGCTTTGATTTAGGATAACCTTCGTCATCGTAGAATGATCGATAAACTAATCGCTTATCAAAACCATCATCCCAAAGATTCAGTTTTTCATCGAATAATTTCTCACCGATTTTATCTCGCAAGAAGCTAATATAATCCTGATACATCATTGCACTGAAACCAAAATAACTCATGAAGAACATAAGACCACCAACAGCAGCAGGTTCAAGGATTACTTCATAATTTCCTGGATCAACATATTGCATACCAAAACCATCTGCGGCTTTCTTCGCTGCTTTTTCAGCAACCGTTTTGATTTGTAATTGAGTGAAATCATTTCGATTATCAGAAGACCAACCAGCAGTTTGCTCCTTTCCATCTTCAGCTAAAACTGTGAGATTGACATTACTACCAGTAGCAGCACCGTAAACTTCTACACCAAGAGAATTCTGAATAGCTTCTTCGTATAATCCATGTGAAATTGCTCCAGCGACAGCTGTTATACGCTTATCAATAGCATGAGCAGAATCAATAGCAAGAGTAGCGTATTCAGCTCGCAACTCGGGAGTGGCATTAATAGTGTTCTTAGAAACAAGTTCAGCTAATGGAATTTCATCGTAGGTTTGTTTTTCAGGTAAAGATTTGAAATCTTTGTTTTCAGGAGAAATTTTCGCGACTTTGACTGCATCAGCAACAGCTTGTTTGAGAGAGGTATCATCAAGAATCTCAACAGTGGTTGAGCCTTTTTGCTTGCCAAAATAGACAATAGTTCTAACATTGGCGTGCCTTTCAGCAACATTCTGATCGATAATGCTGTTAGCTAAACGGGTAAGAGCAGTTGTTCTTAAACCAATTCGAACTTCAGCTTGAGAAGCACCAAGCTTGGCAGCTTCTTTAAGTAAAACTTGACACTTTTCAAAAAGTAGATCTTTATTGTACTCCATCGGTATCAGTCGCCTCCTTTGTTACACCAACACGAATGTTATGGAATCGTGCTGTACCACAACCATGACCTACATACATGACTTGGCCTGGTTGTCCCTTACCGCAATTTGGAGTTCCAAGTAGTTTCCAATCATCTTTTGAGTGTGCATCCATGCTTCCCCAGAATTCTGGAGTGATTGCAGTATAGGTTGGGCTTTTTATGATATTGCCAATTTCTCCATTGACAATCTCCCAAGCTATTTCTGTTCCGAATTGGAAGTTTAGTCTTTTATCATCTATGCTCCAGCTTTTATTTGTAGACATTAGGACTCCTTTCTTGGTATCTGCGATTATTTCATCGCGTTTCCAATCTCCTGGTTCAAGATTGATGTTTACCATTCTTACCAGTGGCAATTTTTGTGGGTCATCTGCTCGCATTCCAGAAGAGCTATGCTCTAAACCAATTATAGCAGCTGTTTCTCGAGAACTTTGGTACCCAACAAAAAGACCTTCTCTTATCAAGTCAACTTTTCTTGCCTTTACCCCTTCATCATCATACCCGTAAGTTCCCAGACCGGTTGGTGATGTAGAATCTGCTACAAAGTTTACATGTTCACTACCATATTGCAATTTTCCAAGCAAATCTGGAGTCATGAAACTTGTTCCTGCGAATGCTGCTTCTGTTCCTAGAACTCTATCTAGTTCTGTAGGATGGCCACAGCTTTCATGAATCTGTAACATCAACTGATGTCCATCAATTAGAAGTGTAGTCTTCTCTGTTGGACATGCTTTTGCTTCTGTTAATGCAATTGCTTCTTTGGCAGTTTTTTCAACATTCTCTAGTAGATTTAAGCTTTCAAAATACTCGTAACCTTCCGCTGAGAAATTTCCTCTAAAAGATCCTGGAAATGATCTTCTTTGTGGTTGTGTTCCCGGACTTATTGCTGTACATGCCATTCCCCCACCGCAAAATGTTATTTGTTGTGTGATATATGCTCCTTCTGTACTTGCAAAAATTTTGTCCTCTCGATGGCCTCGATAATCGGATTGAGTCATTTTAATGACGTCAGGATTGACTTCTCTCATCCTTTTATCTGCTTCAACCAAAATTTCGATTTTATCCTCTGTTGGTACAGAGAATGGATCTTTTTTGAAAGGTGTTTTATAAGTATCTTCAACTGCTTTTTCATCCACAAATTCAATGGGCTTCTTTCTCGTTGCACCAGAAGCTTTTCCTATTCTTACAGCAAGTTTTGCTACGCGCTTAATTTCGTTTGTTGTGATGTCGTAAGAGCCTGCGAATCCTAATCCGCCGTCAGCAATGGTTCTAATACCAAACCCTTTTGTTGTTCTAAGGTTCAGTGATTCAATGTTTCCTCGTTTAATTGCTATGTCTTCGCCTGTTATAGTAACAATACGAATATCTGCATACGAAGCGCCTTCTTTGCTGCAAGTCTCCAAGGCTATTTGTGTGAGATCTCGCATATTAAAATTACACCATGCTAGATTAACTGATTTAATTTATTATTCTTTCTAAGAATCTTGAACGTTCAATAATATGTGAAAGGTTAGATAAAAAACGTCCTTTTTTAATTATCATATTTTTTCTTGTTTTAACAAAACTTTTAGTTCTATATCTTCTAGAAAACCTAGTGATGAAAATGACTAAGCAAATTACAAAAGATTTGGAAGAATTATCACAAATTGTTGGTGTTGCTTCTCGAGAGAAACGAGTTGTTAAAGCAATTGAAAAGAAAATTAAAGGTTTAGCTGATAAAATCGAAATAGACATTTCTGGAAATTTAATCGCTACACTTAATGGAACGGAAAAAGATGGACCCGTTCTTATGCTTGATGCTCATACAGATGAAATTGGGTTAATGGTTAGACACATCACACCTGAGGGTTTCATTTATTTTGCCAAAATTGGAGGATTCATTGATTTATTGTTTTCAGGCCAAACAGTTATCTTTGTTCCTGATGATGAATCCAAGAAACCAGTCTATGGTGTTATCGGTCTCAGACCTCCACATATCACTCGTGGGGAGGTTAAGATACCAAGTGCAGATGATTTAGCTGTTGATATTGGTGCCTCGAGTGCTGAGGAAGCTGCTAAATGGGGAATTGAAATCGGCACAACAGGTACTCTGGTTGGTGAATTCAAGAAGAAACCCAATGGACGTGTTATCGGTAAAGCTTTTGATGACCGAACAGGATGTGTCGTCCTCATTGAGATTCTTAGAAGATTAGCTGAGAATAGACCACTGGGAACCATCGTATTCAATTTTGCTTCAGGAGAAGAAGTGGGTGCCAGAGGAGCTACCACTGCTGCTTATACGATTGAACCTGCTATGGCTATAGCAATTGAGAATACTACTGCTGGAGATACTCCAGGCGTCTCACCACAGGAATGTCCTACTAAACTAGGAGATGGACCAGCTATTACTGTTGCTGACCGATCATTAATTGTGAATGAGAAGATTGTCACACTATTGAAGAAACTAGCTAAAGAGAATAAAATTCCTTATCAATACAAGAAGCCTTTATCTGGTGGTACAGACGCAGGAAGAATTGCTCTTATTCGAGGAGGTATCCCTGCAGGTGTGGTCTCCGTTCCTTGTAGATACATTCACAGTCCAATTAGTTTGCTTGATACAAAAGATATTGAAAGAGCTTGTGATTTGGTTGAAGCTTTTACACGAAGCTTCCATGAAATCCTCTAATTCTCTTTCTTTTCTATTTTTATAACAATAATTTTAAAGAAATCTAGAACAAAATACATTTTGTGAAAGGCACATTGGAGAAATAATTGATGGTTACAAAAGATTTACGACCATTTTTCAATCCGAAAAGTATAGTATTGATTGGTGCTTCGGAACGAGCGGGTTCAATTGGTGGTATGTTAGCCAAGCATCTTCTCGATGGAAAATTTGAAGGAAAATTATTTTTTACTAATATTAAACGAGATTCTGTTTTCGAGCATAAATGTTATCCAAATTTAGAATCACTACCTGAGGATCCTGAATTGGCTGTTCTGGCAATTCCAGCTCGTTTTATTCCACAAGAATTAGAGAATTGTGCGAAACGAAATATCCATCATGCTATAGTCTTAAGTGGTGGTTTTACAGAAGTTGGAAATAAGGATTTAGAAGGTGAACTTATCCGAGTCTCTCGAGAGAATGATATTAGAGTTATTGGTCCAAATTGTGCTGGTATTGTCTCTTCCCATACAAAAATGGTTGCTGCTATGGAAGATAGTTTTATTCCAGGCGGATTAACAATAATTTCTCAAAGTGGAGCTTTGGCTGGTTCTATGATGCTTCGAGCTACTGCTGAGGATTTGGGTATTGACAAATGGATTTCTTTTGGGAACGCTTCTGATGTAGAAGAATCTGAACTTCTTAGTTATATTGCTAAAGAGAAAGACTCGCCCACCAAAGTTATTTTCTTATATCTAGAAGGGGCAACTCATGGCAGAAAATTGGTTAAAGCCATGACAGAAGCTACAAAGCTTAAACCAATCATATTTTTGAAAGGTGGTCGCTCAAGCATAGGTAATAAAGCAGCTATGACACATACTGCTTCACTTGGTGGAGACCCGCAAATTTACGAATCAGTTGCTAAACAAACAGGAGCTATCTGGGTAGAATCTTTGGATGAAGCATTTGACTCATATGAGGTTTTAGCTTCTTACTTGGATAGAGGTGGAAAAAGAATAGCAATTGTTACAAACTCGGGTGGTCCCGGTGTACTCTTATCAGATAATCTTGATTTCCTTGGCATGGAATTAAATCAACCATCTGATAAATTACGGGAGAAATTGAAGGATTTACCTGAAGCATGTCCTCGTGAAAATCCCTTCGATTTATTAGGCGACGCAAATCCAGACAGATATGAATTAACTCTAAGAGCACTGGCTCATTCCGGGGAATTTGATACTGTTATAGTAGTAATGGTTCCTCCCGGTGATGCTGATATAAACGGTGTTGCGAAGAAAGTGGTTGAAATTGCTGGTGAGAATCATAACACAGCTATTATTGGTTGTTTGTTAGCAGGACAAAAAGTTATCAATGCCATTAAAATTCTTAGAGATAACAATATTCCGAGTTTTCCAACTCCAAAAAGAGCAGCTTGGGGAGCTTATGTGTTAAACAAGTGGAAAGAAATTAAGGAAAGAGGTTAAGAAAAGCCTCTTCTTGATTTTATTCAACAGTTGTTATTATCATTTGAGATAGCGATCTTAGATTGGAATAGAATGTGTTTGCAGCAGATTTTCCAATGTATTTTTCACATAATTCACTGAAGAACCCTAATGCCCTCACTTCATTTTTGCTCAATCTTCCATAAGCAGCTTTCCTAACGAATTCCTCAAT